>JBQCFB010000579.1:0-2846 GCA_051959715.1 Pseudolabrys sp. | reverse complement strand
ATGCTGCTCACCGACCGCAATTTCGGCACGACCTTCTTCGCCGGCGAGAACGGCGGCGATCCCGTGCTGTTCCAGCACCTGTTCTGGTTCTTCGGTCACCCCGAAGTGTACATCCTGATCCTGCCGGGCTTCGGCATGGTCTCGCAGATCGTGTCGACCTTCTCGAAGAAGCCGGTGTTCGGTTATCTCGGCATGGCCTACGCCATGGTCGCGATCGGCGGCATCGGCTTCGTCGTCTGGGCGCACCACATGTACACGGTCGGCCTGTCGACCGGCGCGCAGGCCTACTTCGTCGCGGCGACCATGGTCATCGCGGTGCCGACCGGCGTGAAGATCTTCTCCTGGATCGCCACGATGTGGGGCGGCTCGATCGAATTCCGCACCCCGATGCTGTGGGCGATGGGCTTCATCTTCCTGTTCACCGTCGGCGGCGTCACCGGCGTCGTGCTGGCCAATGCCGGCGTCGACCGCGTGCTCCAGGACACCTACTACGTCGTCGCGCACTTCCACTACGTGCTGTCGCTCGGCGCGGTCTTCGCCATCTTCGGCGGCTGGTACTACTGGTTCCCGAAGATGAGCGGCTACATGTACAACGAGACCATCGCGAAGGCGCACTTCTGGGTCACCTTCATCGGCGTGAACCTCGTCTTCTTCCCGATGCACTTCCTCGGGCTCGCCGGCATGCCGCGCCGCTACGTCGACTATCCGGACGCGTTCCACGGCTGGAACGAGGTCGCCTCGATCGGCTCCTACATCTCCGGCTTCGGCCTCCTGATCTTCCTGTTCGGCCTCGCTGAGGCCTTCATGAAGAAGCGCGTCGCCGGCGACAATCCGTGGGGCGTGGGTGCGACGACGCTGGAGTGGACGCTGTCCTCGCCGCCGCCGTTCCACCAGTTCGAGACGCTGCCGCGGATCAAGTAAGCCTCTTGCGTGGCCCCGCCCGGCGGGGCCACGCGCCAGATTTCGGGAAGCACGTGTAGATGTCGTTCGTCAGCGAAGGCGCCAAACTGTCCGGATCGGAGCTCGGCTTTGCCGAGCCCAGCCTGGCGAGCGTCTCCGACTACATCGCCCTCCTGAAGCCGCGGGTGATGTCGCTGGTGATCTTCACGGCGCTGGTCGGTCTCGCCGTCGCGCCGGGCCATCTCCATCCGGTCACAGCCTTCACCGCGCTCCTCTGCATCGCTGTCGGCGCCGGAGCGTCGGGCGCGCTGAACATGTGGTACGACGCCGACATCGACGCGGTGATGACGCGCACGTCGCGGCGTCCGGTGCCGATGGGCCGCGTCAAGCCGGGTGAGGCGCTCGCCTTCGGCCTGACGCTTTCCGGCTTCTCGGTGGTGACGCTCGGCCTGCTGGTCAATTGGGTCGCTGGAGCGCTGCTCGCCTTCACCATCTTCTTCTATGCCGTCGTCTATTCGATGTGGCTGAAGCGCTCGACGCCGCAGAACATCGTCATTGGCGGCGCCGCCGGCGCCTTCCCGCCGATGATCGGCTGGGCGGCGGTGACCGGCTCGGTGTCGCTCGAGTCGTTGCTCCTGTTCGCGATCATCTTCTTCTGGACGCCGCCGCACTTCTGGGCCCTGGCGATCTACAAGAAGAGCGATTACGGCCGCGCGGGTGTGCCGATGCTGCCCAATGTGGCGGGCGACGCTCATACCCGCTTGCAGATCCTGCTCTACACGCTGCTCCTGGTGCCGCTCGGCATCGCGCCCTGGGCGCTCGGTTTCGCCGGACCGGTCTACGGCTTCGTGGCCGTCGCGACCGGCGGCATCATGCTCCTGCTCGCGGTTCAGGTGCTGCGCGAGCGCTCGCCCGCTGAGCGCGCCTGCCGCAACATGTTCGCCTTCTCGATCCTGTACCTGTTCCTGCTGTACGCGGTGCTGCTGGTCGAGCGTGGATGGGGCGGGCTTCTGGCCCGGCTGGCCGCGTGAGCATCGAGGCTGTCATGACCGAGCCGCGCAAAGACGAGAAGGACGGCGTCGTCCTCACCGAAGCGCAGAAGCGCGCTCGGCGCTCGCGCTCGATCGCGATCGCCGTGGCGCTCGGAGCTCTGGTCATTCTCTTTTACATCATGACGCTGGTGAAGGGTCCCGGCGTCCTGATACGGCCGATCTGACGGTGAGGCCCCGACCGCAATGACCGAACCGAAAACAGACCGACCGAGATCGACGCTCCGCCGCGATATGACGGTGGCGACGATCTGCGGCGCAGTGGTCGCTCTGATGATCGGCGCGGCCTACGCCTCGGTGCCGTTCTACAACTGGTTCTGCCGCACCACCGGCTACGGCGGCACCACGCAGGTCTCCGAGAAGGCGCCCGATCACGTGCTCGCGCGGACGATCGCGATCCGTTTCGACAGCAACGTCGCGCCCGGCCTGCCGTGGAAGTTCGAGCCGGAAGAGAACGAGATCAAGGTGCGGATCGGCGAAGTGACGACCGCGCACTACAAGGTCACCAATCTGGCCGCGCGCGAAATTACGGCGCAGGCGGGCTACAACGTGTCGCCGCCGCAGGTCGGCGCCTACTTCAACAAGATCAACTGTTTCTGCTTCACCCAGCAGACGATGAAGCCGGGTGAGACGCGTGAGATGACGGTGGTGTTCTACGTCGATCCTTCGATCGTGAAGGACTCGGACCAGGACGACCTCAACACCATCACGCTGTCCTACACCTTCTACCGCATCCCCAATCCGGAAAAGCCGGTGGCGCAAGTGCCGCAGGCCGATCCCAAATCGAGCAAGCTATAAAAGCTTAAATCAGCCGATCGGCCGCCGGCGCCGATCGCACACGGGACTTGAACGGAGACGACGATGGCTGAGGCTCATATCAAGCATCACGACTACCAC
>JBQCFB010000578.1:0-3421 GCA_051959715.1 Pseudolabrys sp. | reverse complement strand
CGCCCGGCCGGTCCCTCGCTCAGCGACGCGCTCAGCGCGCCGGTGGTGAACTCCGACAACATTAAAACAGGGCGCGGCACCTACGACACGCTGACCGGCACGCCGATCGGCAAATGAGCGACAGCGCCGGACGCGTCGCCGATGCGACCGGAAACTGGGTCGACGGCCTCGCCCCCGCCTTCACGCGCCCCTACCTTCGCCTCGCACGCCTCGACCGGCCGATCGGATCCTGGCTGCTGCTGATGCCGTGCTGGTGGTCGCTCGGCATCGCCGCAATGCGCGCGAACGAGTTGCCGCGGCTCTGGCACGTCGTGCTGTTCTTCATCGGCGCCTTCGCCATGCGTGGCGCCGGCTGCACCTGGAACGACCTCGTCGACCGCGATCTCGACGCCAAGGTGGAACGCACGCGCTCGCGTCCGATCCCGTCCGGGCAGGTGACCCCGCGTAATGCCGCGCTGTTCCTGGTGGCGCAGGCGCTGGTCGGCCTCCTCGTGCTGCTGCAATTCAACCGCTTCACGATCGTCTGCGGCTTCGCCTCGCTCGGCGTGGTCGCCATCTATCCGTTCATGAAGCGCATCACCTACTGGCCGCAGATCGTGCTCGGGCTCGCCTTCTCATGGGGCGCGCTGATGGGATGGCCGGCGGCCTTCGGGCGGCTCGACCTGCCCGCGATCATCCTCTACGCGGGTTCGATCTGCTGGGTGATCGCCTACGACACGATCTACGCGCACCAGGACCGCGAGGACGATTTGATGATCGGCATCAAGTCGACCGCGCTCTTGTTCCGCGAACGCACGCAGCCGATGCTGGCGGTGTTCTACACGGCGGCCGCCGTGCTGATCGGGCTTGCGGGCCTGATGGCGGGCGGCGGGGTGATCTTCATTGCCGGCATGATCGCCTTTGCCGCGCATCTCGCCTGGCAAGTGCTGCGGATCGACATCGACGATTCCGCGCACTGCCTGATGCTGTTCAAGTCGAACCGCGACGCCGGACTGATCCTGTTCGGCGCGATGCTGCTTGACGCCGCGTTCTAGTGGCTCGCGGCCGCCCCCGGATCGGGGCGCGCGCTGCCGCTCATGCTCGACTTGCCGAACATCGACCAGCCCGAGAAATTGAACAGGCTCTTCTTCGCCGGCGATGCCTTGACCGGCTCCGGCTTCGCCGGCGCGTCGGACGCTTCCTCGTCCTCTTCGTCGAGGCCGTCGGCGCCGGCGAGCACGTCGCCGATCGTGTTGTATTTCGGAATCGAGCCGGTATAGGCCGGCGTGCCCTTGGCCGCGTAATGCGAGCGCGCCTTCGCCGCGGCGACCTCGCCGGGGATCGCGTTCGGACGGCACGGCGTGCGGCCGCTGGCGCGGCGCATCAGATCGACATGAATGTGATTGTAGTGCGCGGCGTTGTAGCCGGGCGCCAGCACGGTGGTGAACATCTGGCAGGCGGAGAGCTGCACGTCGTGCAGGAAGCCCTGCTCTTCCGGCGCGCCGTGCCAGCCGTGCTGCACGGAAATGGTGCGGCCGTCGGCGAGCGTGAAGGCGGCAATGTCGAGCGCGTTGCCGAAGGCGTGCTCGGAGATATGCACGCTGCTGTTGCCGACCATGTCACGGCATGAATAGGCCGAGATCTGCTTCATCGTCACGACCGGTTGACCGAACCAGCGCAATGCGGCCGGCTGCACGCCTTCGCTGACCCAGCGGTCGAGCGTCGAGACGATCGGACAGGCGAGCGTCGCCGGCGGCGTCAGCGACGCCTGCGTCGCGGCGGCGGCCGGCGCGCGCTGCGGGCCGAGCGCGGGCGGCGCCTGCGGCGGCTGGTAGGCCGGCCGCATCGGCGGCTGCGACTGCGGACGCGAGATCGCCGGTGCGCGGGGATCGCCCGGCAGGACGGCGTCGTCGGGAACATCGTCGGCTTCCTCGGCGCCGGGCGGCTGGATCGACATCGGCGCGCTCGCCGGCGAGGACGGCTGATAGGCGGGCTGTTGCGGATAGGCCTGCTGCTGCGGGTAAGCCTGCTGCTGCGGATAGGCCGGCTGCTGCTGGTAGGCGGGTTGCGGCTGATACGCAGGCTGCTGCGCGCTGCCGCTCTGATCGACGCCTTGCGGGCCGACCGACCATTGCATGCGCTCGCCCGACGGCGCCGACATCGGCTGCGGGGGCGGCGGCTGATAGGCCGGCTGGCCGGCCGGCCAGCGCGGCATGCTCGCCGAAGAGCCGTTCGGGATTCCGGCCGGCGGACGTAGGTCGTCGCCATAGGCCATGGGCACGCTGCCCTCGCCCAGCGCCGACACCTTCAGCGGGAAATCCGCGCCGCAGACGCCGGGTCCCTCGATCGGCTGGATCTGCACGACCCCGCTGCCGATCTTCACCGCACCCGACTTCAGGCAGGAGACCTCGGCCTCGTGGCGCCACGACGCGCGCTCGCCATATTGCCACATGCTGCGCCCGCAGCCCGCGAGCGCAATGAGCAAGGTCAGACCGCCGAGGGACAGACGCACGCCACGCTTCATTCGCACAAATTGCGAGCGTGCCGTTTAACGACCTGTCAACGACGCCTGTCAGCGATCCGGTGAGGTTAATGAAGCGTTGATCGCCCCGCCCAGCCTATCCGCCGTCATGCCCGGCCTTGTGCCGGGCATCCACGCCTTATGTCATGTCAGCTAGTAGTAAGGCGTGGATGGCCGAGACAAGACCGGGCATGACGAGGTGCGGGATTACTCGGCCGCCTTGATGCCGAGCGTCTTGCCGATCTCGACGACGGTGTCGCGCTGGTCCTTCAGGTCCTTGGCGAACTGCTCGCCGGTGCCGGGATTGACCACCTGGCCGGTCGCGACGAGCTTGGCGTTGATGCCCGGATCGGCGACGTACTCCTTGATGTCGGCCGCGATGCGGTCGATCGCCGCCTTCGGCATGCCCTTCGGCCCGAGCAGGCCGACGAGGCCGTCGAACTCGAGCGAGGGGTAGCCGGCCTCGCGCGCGGTCGGGATGGCGTCGAGCGACTTGGCGTGCTCGCGGTTGGTCAGAGCGATGACCTTCACCTTCCCTGCCTGCACGCGCGGCCGCATGATCGCGTAAGCGCCGACATAGGCCTGGATGCGGCCGTCGGCGAGATCGTTGATGGCGTCGACCGTGTTGCGGTACGGCACCTTGGCGACGTCGAGTTTCTCCGTCTTCAGGAACGCGGCGAACAGGAGGTCGTTGGCGCCGGTCACCGAGGCGTAGTTGAGCTTGCCCGGCTCGGCCTTGGCCTTCGCGGCGAACTCCTTCACCGACGAGACGCCGAGGCCGGTCGGCACACCGAAGGCGATGAGCGTGTTGGTCACGCGCGCGATCGGCACGAGATCGTCGGCCTTGTAGGGCAGCTTCTCGTGCAGCAGCGGATGCGCGGTGAAAGTCGAGGCCGGCGCGAACAGCAGCACGTGGTCGTC
>JBQCFB010000577.1:0-2436 GCA_051959715.1 Pseudolabrys sp. | reverse complement strand
ATGCCGCTGGTGCTGCTCGCCTCCAAGCTCACGGGCCGGCCGGTGAAGTGGATCTCGACGCGCACCGAGGCCTTCCTGTCGGACGCGCAGGCGCGCGACAACGTCACCGAAGCGGAGATGGCGCTCGACAAGAACGGCATCATGCTCGGCTTCCGCGTCAAGACGATCGCGGCGATCGGCGCCTACCTCCAGACCGCGATGCCGGCCTTCGTGTTCAATGCCGGATCGCTCGCCGGCACGTACCGGACACCGGCCATCCATGTCGACATCTCGGCGGTGTTCACGCACACGAACCCGATCCGCCCCTATCGCGGCAATGGCCGCCCGGAGGCCGGCTTCGTCATCGAGCGCATGGTGGACTGCGCCGCCGATCAGCTCGGCATCGATCCGGCAGAGCTTCGCCGCAAGAACTACGTGCCGCCCTCGGCGATGCCGTACAAGACGCCCCTGACCTTCACCTGGGACTGCGGCGAGTTCGAAAAGAACATGAACCTCGCCATGGACCTCGCCGACGTGAAGGGCTTCAAGGCGCGCAAGGCGGAGTCGCACAAGCGCGGCAAGCTGCGCGGGCTCGGCATGTCGAACACGATCGAGCGCGCGGCGCCCGCCGGCCTCGAAGGCGCCGAAGTGCGCGTCGATCGCGACGGCACGCTGCTCCTGTTCTCGGGCGCCAACAACCAGGGCCAGGGCCACGAGACCGCGTTCAAGCAGGTGGTGTGCGACAAGCTCGGCATCCATCCGAACGACGCCAAGTACATCCAGGGCGACACCGACCAGGTGTTCTTCGGCGAAGGCACCGGGGGCTCGCGCTCCTCGGCCATGGCCGGCAGCGCATTCCACATGGCGGGCGAGAAGATCGTCGAGAAGGCGCGCAAGATCGCCGCGCACATGCTCCAGGTCGACGCGGCCGACCTGCGCTACGACGAGGGCGTGTTCTCGACCAACAAGACCAACCGCACGCTCTCGATCAAGGAGCTGGGCGCGGCTGCGCTCGAGCCGAAGAATCTGCCGAAGGATATGGAAGCCGGCCTCTTCGCCAGCGCGGTCTACACCGCGCCGATCGCCAATTATCCGAACGGCTGCCACATCTGCGAAGTCGAGATCGACCGCGAGACCGGCGTCGTGAACCTTGCGCGCTACTCGGTCGTCGACGACGTCGGCACGGTGATCAATCCGCTGCTGATGCACGGCCAGGTGCAGGGCGGCATCGCACAGGGCGTCGGCCAGGCGCTGATGGAGGACATCCACTTCGACGCCTCCGGCCAGCTCGTCACGGCGTCGTTCCAGGACTACGCCATGCCGCACGCGCACGACTTCTGCGACATGGAGGTCGACGCCAACCCGGTGCCGACCAAGACCAACCCGCTCGGCGTCAAGGGCGTCGGCGAAGCGGGCTGCGTCGGCGCGCTTCCGGCGGTCGTCAACGCGCTGGTCGACGCGCTCTCCGAGTTCGGGGTGCGCCACATCGAGATGCCGGCGACGCCGGAGCGTGTCTGGCGGGCGATGCAGACCAAGGCCTGAGCGAAGGCATCGTCTATACTGCTGCGGTGATTCGACCGGCCGCGCGCGGCCGGTCGAGGTGATGCGTTCGTGTAACCGGCGCGTTCCGCCTCTTTATCTCACCGCAGAGACCTTCATGCTCCAGCCCGCGCGCAAGCTCGCCTTCGTCCTCGCCGCCTCCAATCACGGCGCGATGATCGTGAACCGGCTCGACTACCGCAACGACAATGGTGGCGGCACGACCGGCGTCGGGCACCAGCTTCTCTCGAACGGCGCGTTCGACGCGCTCGAGGTCGAGCTCGCGGTGAAGCTTCTCATGCTGCGCAAGGAGTTCCACGGCGACGGTGTCATCGCCATCGACTGCGGCGCCAATATCGGCGTGCACACGCTGGAATGGGCGACGGCAATGACCGGCTGGGGCCAGGTGGTCGCCATCGAGGCGCAGGAGCGCATCTACTACGCGCTGGCCGGGAACATCGCGCTCAACAACTGCTTCAACGCCATCGCCATCCACGGCGCGGTCGCCGCCGAGCCCGGCGTGATGAAGATCCCCTGCCCCGACTACCTGACGCCGGCCAGCTTCGGCAGCCTCGAGCTGAAGCAGGGCCCGACCAACGAATTCATCGGCCAGGCGGTCGACTACAGCGACGACAAGATGACGCCGGTGCAGAAGGTGCCGCTCGACGCCCTCAATCTCGCACGCTGCGACCTGATCAAGCTCGACGTCGAGGGCATGGAGGTCGAGGCGCTGGAAGGCGCCCGCGCGCTGATCGCGGCGCACCGGCCGATCCTGCTGGTCGAGCACATCAAGGCCGGCACCGAGCGCCTGCGCGCCTTCATGGCGGTGCACGGCTACGAGGTGGTCGAAGCGGGCATCAACTTGCTCTGCATCCACAACAGCGATCCGGTGCGCGCGCAGTTGCGGCCGGGCGCGCC
>JBQCFB010000576.1:0-28217 GCA_051959715.1 Pseudolabrys sp. | reverse complement strand
TTGCGACGACCGCGCGCCGCGCGCCGGGCCGCACCGTGTCGAGCATCTTCTTCGGCGGCGGCACGCCGTCGCTGATGCAGCCGCAGTCGGTGCAGGCGATCCTCGACGCAATTGCAAAACACTGGAGCGTCGCGCCGGATGCCGAAGTGACGCTCGAGGCCAATCCGACGAGCGTCGAGGCGGCGCGCTTCCGCGGCTATCGCAGCGCCGGCGTCAACCGCGTCTCGCTCGGCGTGCAGGCGTTGGACGACGCATCGCTGAAGGAGCTCGGCCGTCTGCACACGGCGCAGGAGGCGCTCGACGCCGTCGCCGTCGCGCGCTCGATCTTCGACCGCTATTCGTTCGACCTGATCTACGCGCGGCCGCGCCAGACGCTCGCCGGCTGGGAAGCCGAGCTCAAGCGCGCCATCGCGGAAGCGGCCGAGCATCTCTCGCTCTATCAATTGACCATCGAGCCGGGCACGCCGTTCTTCGGTCTGCACAAGGCCGGAAAGCTGATCACGCCCGACGACGATCTCGGCCGCGATCTCTACGACCTGACGCAAGCCGTCTGCGCCGATGCGGGCCTGCCGGCCTACGAGATTTCAAATCACGCGCGGCCCGGCGCCGAATGCCGGCACAATCTCGTCTACTGGCGCGGCCACGACTACGCGGGCGTCGGTCCCGGCGCGCACGGCCGGCTCACCATTGACGGCCGCCGCTGCGCCACCGAGACGGAAAAGCGCCCCGAGAGCTGGATCATGCGCGTCGAGGCGAAGGGCCACGGCCTCATCGTCGACGAGGCGCTGACGCCGGGCGAGATGGCCGACGAATATCTGCTGATGGGGCTGCGGCTCGTCGAAGGTATCGAGCCGTCGCGCTATACCGCGCTCGCCGGCCGCACGCTCGATCCGGCGCGCATCTCGATCCTGCGTCAGGAAGGCGCGGTCGAGACCACCGCCGACGGCCGCCTGCGCGTGACGCCGTCGGGATTCCCGGTGCTCGACGCGGTCGTCGCGGATCTGGCGGCATAGCGTCGCGCAACCGAGGGCCCACATCGATGTGCCCTCTCCCCCTGTGGGAGAGGGCATTGAGAGGTTTTCCAGAATTGATGATGGGTGAGGGGGACAACCCCCTCACCCATTCCTTTCGGTGAGAAGCTGCGGATGCCCTCTCCCACAGGGGGAGAGGGCGCAGTCACGTGCGCAGCACTCGCAGCAATGTCGTTGATTTCACGTCCCCGAACCGAATGTCTTCGGCGCCGGGTTGACGACCTGCGGTCCGCCGGGCGCGACTTTCAGCACGGCCAGACCGCGATCATTGGTGCCATCGGGACGGAAGCGGAAGACGCCGTCGATGCCGGCGAAGCCCGACGTATTGGTCAGCACCTGATCGGTGAAGCGCTGCGTGCCCTGCGTCTTGACCAGCGCGGCGACGAGCGCGACTGCGTCATAGCTCAAGGTCGCGGTGCGCACCGGGTCCTGGCCGTAGCGCGTGCGGTAGCGTTGCACGAAGCTGCGATAGCCGGCCGCTTCCGGCGCAGCGAACCAGCCACCGTCGAGCTGCTTGTCGGCGAAGATGCGCGGATCGTCCCACAGTCCAGTGCCGAGCAGCTGCACGCGCTTGGTATTGACGCCGGCGGCAGCGAGCTGCTGCGCCACCTGCGGAACCGTGTCGGCATTGTCAGGGATGAAGATCGCATCGACGCGGTTCGCTGCCTGCGCGACGCGGCGGATCGCTTCCGACATGCGGCCCGGATCGACCGGATATTTCTCAAGCGCCAGTACGCGGCCGCCGCGGCGCGCGACTTCCTGCTGGAAGGCGGCCTCGACCACGGTGCCGTAGGCGTTGTCCGGCAGCAGCGCCGCGAACGAACGCTTGCCGCGCGACACGGCGTAATCGACGATCCGCCGCACGTCGCTCTCCGGCAGGAAGCTCAGGAGATAGACGCCGCGCGCGGCGACGCTGGCGTCGGTGGAGAACGCGATCACCGGAATGCCGCGCTGGCGCGCGACCTGGCCGACCGCGGTCACCGACTGCGCGAACAGCGGGCCGACGATGATCTCGGCGCCCTGCGCGATCGCCTGCTGCGCGGCATTGGCGGCACCCTGCGGCGTGCCGCCGTCGTCTTGCACCAGCAGCGAGATGTTCGGCTGCTTGAACTCGGCGAGCGCCATCTCGGCCGCGTTCTTCATCGACTGCGCGGCAACGCCGGCATTGCCCTGCGCCGACAGCGGCAGGATGAGGCCGACACGAATCTGGCCGTTGCCGATCGTGGCCGGTCCCGGCGGCGGCTCGCCCGCTTGCTGCGGCGGCGGTTCGCTGGTCGTGAGTTGCTCGAAATTCGTCGAGGAACAGGCGGCGGCGGCGAGCGCGATGGCCGCGACGCCCAACGCGGTGAGCAGATGGCGGCGACCGCGCGACCTGATGCCCTCGTCCTTGCCCGCCATGCGGCTCCCCGATCTCCCTGGGGCCAAGTCCTAGCGACTCTCCGGGATTTTGTCGCGCAAAAGTTAAGGCTGTGAAAAGACGAAGGAATCCGTCGCCCGGCTGACGCCGCCCATCGCGGCGTCTAGAGTGGGTCCATGGTCGAGACAGGCAAAGCCGGGGCGCAGAAGGCCCGCTCCTACGCGCCCTTCGGCGGCGCCATCGAAGCGCCGAAGGCGAAGGCCGGCCTCTACCTGGTGGCAACCCCGATCGGCAATCTCGGCGACATCACGCTGCGCGCGCTCGAAGTGCTGGCCGGCGCCGACGTCATCGCCTGCGAGGACACGCGCGTCACGCGCAAGCTCGCAGACCGCTTCGGCATCGCGACGCCGCTGACGCCCTATCACGAGCACAACGCCGCCGAGGCACGGCCGAAGCTGATCGCACGCCTGGCGCGCGGCGAGGCGGTCGCGCTCGTCTCCGACGCCGGAACGCCGCTCATCTCCGATCCCGGATATCGCCTTGTGCAGGAGGCGCAAGCCGCGGGGCACGACGTTGTCGCCATTCCCGGCGCGTCGTCGGTGCTGACCGCGCTGTCGGTGGCTGGCCTGCCGACCGACCGCTTCTTCTTCGAAGGTTTCCTTCCGCCCAAGCAGGTCGGCCGCCAGAAGCGCGTCGCCGCGCTCGCCGTGGTCCCGGCGACACTCGTCCTGTTCGAGAGCGGCCCGCGCATCGGCGACGCGCTCGCGGACCTTGCTGCCGGACTTGGCGCACGCGATGCCGCCGTGTGCCGCGAACTGACAAAGCTGCATGAGGAGGTGCGCCGCGCGCCGCTCGATGCGCTCGCGCGCGACTATGCCGCGGGCGCCGAGACGCGCGGCGAGTTCGTCATCATCGTCGCGCCGCCGCGCGAGGAGGAAACGCCGGCCGCCGACGTCGATGCCCTGCTCAAGGCGGCGTTGGCGCGGGTCTCTGTGAAGGACGCCGTCGGCGAGGTCGCGCTGGCCACCGGAAAACCGAAGCGCGAAGTCTATCAGCGCGCGCTCGAGCTTTCGAAAGGCGGCGAGTGATGGACCCGCGCAAATTCCGCTCGCCGGGTCTGCGCCCGAAGCCGGACAAGTCCGACAAGGCGGAGCCGGCGCCGGAGCGCGTCGCCGCCTTCCGCACCGGCCTCTCCGCCGAAAGCCGCGGCGCGGCGCTGCTCGTGGCGAAGGGCTTCCGCATCATCGCGCGCCGCTGGAAGAGCCCGGTCGGCGAGATCGACATCGTCGCGCGCCGCCGCTCGCTGCTCGTCTTCGTCGAGGTTAAGGCGCGCAACGATCTCGACGAGGCGGCTGAGTCCGTGACGATGCGGCAGCGCTCGCGCATCGCGGCGGCGGCGGAAGCCTACATCGCGACCTATCCCGATCCGTCGATCACCGAGATGCGCTTCGACGCCATCCTCGTCGCGCCGGGCAAGATCCCGCGGCACATTCCGGGCGCGTTCGAAACCTGATCAGGCGCTGAGGCGGTCGAAGAATTCGTCGACCTGTGCGCGCATGCGCATGGCGACATGGCCGAGACCGTCGGCAACCGTCTTGACCGTCGTGGCGCTCGCGCGCGTATCGGCCGTGGCGGCGCCGACCTCGCCGACCTCCGCCGCCGTGTCGACCGTGCGCCGTGCGGCGATCTCGACGCCACGCGCGATCTCCTGCGTCGCGGCACCCTGCTGCGTCACCGCCGCGGCGATGGCGCTGGAAATGTTGCCGATCTGCCGGATCGTATGCTCGATCGCCGTGATCGCCTCGATCGACCGCGCCGTCGCGCGCTGCATGCCGGCGATCTGCGTGCGAATCTCTTCGGTCGCGCGGCTCGTCTGGCCGGACAGCGCCTTCACTTCGCCGGCGACGACGGCGAAGCCGCGCCCGGCTTCGCCCGCGCGCGCCGCCTCGATCGTCGCGTTGAGCGCAAGCAGGTTGGTCTGCTCGGCAATGTCGGTGATGAGCTTGACCACGTCGCCGATGCGCGCCGCGGCGTCGCCCAATTCCTTGACTGCGGCATTGGTCGCTTCCGCTTCCGACACCGCCTTGCCGGCGATCGCGTTCGACTGCGCCACCTGCCGATCGATCTCGTTCACCGACGCCGACAGCTCGTCCGCCGCCGACGCTATGTCGCGCACATTCGCCGAAGCTTCCGACGACGCAGCCTCGGCGCGCGCAGTCTTGCCGGTGGCCGTGTCGGCCGCGCCGGCGAGCTGACTCGAGGCAGAGAGCATCTGCTCGGAGATGCGGCCGAGGTCCGAGAGCGTCGTCTCGATCTCGCTCGAGAAGCGCGCGATCTCGCTCGACATCACGCTCTGCCGCTTCGCCCGCGCGTCGGCGTCGCTGGAGACGGTGCGGTTGAGTTCGGCGTTCGAGAGCATCGCCTGCTGGAAGACACGGATCGACCGGGCGAGCGCACCGATCTCATCCTGCCGGTCGCAATGGGGGACTGCGGCGTCGGCTTCACCGCGCGCGATGGCCTCGGTGACGCGGGTCAGTTCGGTGATCGGCTGCGAGACGCCGCGGGCGCCGGCGACCGCGAAGACGACCGTCCCGGCGATTGCCGCGGCCAGGGGCACCGTGATCCACAGCGGGGCGGCCGCGTCGACGGCCATATCCATCGCCACCGCGCCGATGGCCATCAGCGCGAAAGTCGCATAGAGCTTGACGGAAATGGAGAGCTTCCGGACGGTCACAGCCTGCCCCTGTCGGCTTGTCGGGGGCATACTGGCAACAATGTGTTAACGCACTATTTTCCCTATTCGACACAGCCCCACCTTCAGAGCATCCCAGCCATGAGTCTCAATGTCGCAGTCCAGATGGACCCGATCGCCCGCATCAACGTGAAGGGCGATTCGACCTTCGCCATGCTGCTGGAAGCGCAGGCGCGCGGGCATCGCCTTTCGTATTACACGCCCGACCGGCTGGCGCTGCTCAACGGCAAGATCTTTGCCTCGGTCGAGCCGCTCGACGTGCGCGACCAGCCCGGCGACCACTTCACCCTCGGCACGGCCCGCCGCGCCGACCTGAGCGAATTCGACGTCGTCCTGTTGCGCCAGGACCCGCCTTTCGACCTCGCCTATGTGACGACGACGCATTTCCTCGAGCGCATCCATCCGAAGACGCTGGTGGTCAACGATCCCGCGCACGTGCGCAACGCGCCGGAGAAGGTGTTCGTCACGCTGTTTCCGGACCTGATGCCGCCGACGCTCATCACGCGCGATCTCAGCGAGATCAAGGCGTTCCGCGCCGAACACGGCGACATCGTCATGAAGCCGCTCTACGGCCATGGCGGCGGCGCGGTCTTCCGCATCACGCGCGACGATCTGAATTTCGGCTCGCTCTACGACATGTTCTCGGTCACGTTCCGCGAGCAGTGGGTCGTTCAGAAATTCCTGCCGGCGGTGAAGCACGGCGACAAGCGCATCATGCTGGTCGACGGTGAATTTGCCGGCGCGGTCAACCGCATCCCGGCCGCCGACGATCTGCGCTCGAACATGGTGCGCGGCGGCGCCGCGGCGAAGACCGACCTGACGCCGCGCGAGCGCGAGATCTGCGAGCGGATCGGCCCGGCGCTGCGCGAACGCGGCCTGCTGCTCGTCGGCATCGACGTGATCGGCGACAACATCACCGAAATCAACGTCACGTCGCCGACCGGCATCCGCGCCATCAAGAACCTCGGCGGCCCGGACATCGCCAAGCTGGTCTGGGACAAGATCGAGGCGAAGCGGCGCGCCTAGGCGCGCGCCGGCGCGGCCTCCTGCATGCGGCCGGATGTCCATGAGCGGCCGATGCTGAGCGCCAGCAGCGCCGCGACGAGGCAGGCCGAACCCGCAACGATGAAGGCCGGCAGATAAGTCAGGTATTCGGTGCGCGTGAAGCCTGCGCCGTAGGCGGCCGTCGCCGCGCCGATCTGATGGCCGGCGAAGACCCAACCGAACACCAGTCCCGCCTTTTCGCGGCCGAAACGGTCGGCGACGAGCTTCACGGTCGGCGGCACCGTCGCGATCCAGTCGAGGCCGTAGAAAACCGCGAACAGCGACAGGCCGTAGAACGTGAAGGTCGTGAACGGCAGGTAGAGCAGCGAGAGGCCGCGCAGGCCGTAGTACCAGAACAGCAGCCAGCGGCAGTCATAGCGATCCGACAGCCAGCCGGAGCCGATGGTGCCGACGAAATCGAACATGCCCATCATCGCCAGCACGCCCGCCGCCGTCACCGCCGCCATGCCGTAGTCGTTGCAGAGCGACACGAAGTGCGTCTGGATCAGGCCGTTGGTGCTGAGGCCGCAGACGAAGAACGTCGCGAACAGCGCCCAGAAGGCGCCGGTGCGCGCCGCCTCCATTAGGACCGACAGCGGCGACACCATCAGCGACAGCAGACCGGCGCCGGATGCAGGCGCCGGCGTCACTTCGGTCTCGCCATAGAGCGGCAGGCCGAGATCGGCGGGACGGTCGCGCAGCAGCAGGAGCGCGACGAGCGCCGCGGCCAGCAGCAGCAGGCAGACGAAGACGAGCGCGGTGCGCCAGCCATATCGCTCGGTGAACGCTGCGATCACCGGCAGGAAGGCGAGCTGGCCGGTGGCGGCGCTCGCAGCCAGCATGCCCATCACCAGGCCGCGCCGATGATTGAACCAGCGCGTCGACACCGTCGCCGCCAGCACCATCGCGGTCAGTCCCGTGCCGACGCCGATCACGAGTCCCCAGGACAGCATCAATTGCCAAACCTGCGTCATCGCGGTCGATGCGAGGAAGCCGGCGGCGATCATCACCATCGCGAACACGACGACCCGTCGCACGCCGAAGCGATTCATGAAGGCGGCCGCGAACGGCCCGAGCAATCCGTAAAGGACGAGGCGCACGGCGAGCGCCGCGGAAATTTCGGACGCCGTCCAGCCGAATTCCTTTTCCAACGGCACGATGAGCACGCCCGGCGCGCCCATGGCCGCCGCGGTGACGAGCATCGTGAAGAAGGTCGCGCCGACGACCACCCATCCATAGTGGACTTTGCGGCGGTCGAGGCTCGCGGCGAGCGCGGTCGAGATCATGCGGGTCGGGTCCGGATCGGGGCGGCGCGCCGCCCTGCGGTTAAATGACGCTCATCATCTATTGACCTATAAATGACGAACGTCATATAAACTGTCAAGTCACGAGCCGCAGCCGAGAGGGGAGGCAGCCATGCGCGTGAGCCGGGAGCAGGCTGCGGAAAACCATGCGCGCATCGTCGCCGTGGCGAGTGAGCTTTTCCGCGAGAAGGGTTACGACGGCATCGGCGTCGCCGACATCATGCAGGCGGCCGAGCTGACGCACGGCGGTTTCTACGGCCATTTCAAATCCAAGGACGATCTGGCCGCGCAGGCTACTCACGACGCGCTGGCGAGATCGGCCGAGAAATGGGACGCGATCGCCTCGGCCGCGGGGGACGAGACCTTCGGTCGATTGGTGGCGTCCTATCTGCGACGCGGCCATTGCGACAATGCCGGCAAGGGCTGCGCGCTCGCCGCGCTCGGCGCCGACACCGCGCGGCAGGGCAAGCCGCTGCGTATGGCCTTTCGCGAAGGGCTGATGCGGCTCGTCGATATCCTCGCCGCGGCAGTGCCTGGCACCAGGGCAGCGCGGCGCAAGCGCGCGCTGGCGGCCATGGCGCAGATGGTCGGCGCGGTCGTGCTCGCACGTGCGGTGGAGGATGCCGCGCTGTCCGACGAGATCCTCGCCGCCGCACGGCACACCCTGCTGGCGGCCGACGAGGCCTGACGGTCAGGCCGCGAGGTCCTGCTCGAGCAATCCCTCGATCGAGAACACCATGCGCTGGTGGCCGAGGCGGATGTGCTGGATCTCCCAGAGCATCTCCTCGACGTCGGCATTGGCGGCTTCCGCCTCCAGCCGCGCCTGACGCGCGCGCTGAAGATCGTCTTGCATGGCTTTGCGGTCGATCATGGGCCGTCCCCGTTCTGGGTGCGTCGCCATCTTAGCCGACAAATTTTGTTCTGCAAATGTTCTTGTCGCCGTCCACAACCTGCGCTACTACTCTGGGTAGCAGACGAGGGCGGCGAATGGTCCAGCGGGTCACCACCGTAGCGTTCGAAGGCATCGATGCCCGCGCCGTCGACGTGCAGGTGCAGGTCGCGCCGGGCCTGCCGGCCTTCAACATCGTCGGCCTGCCCGACAAGGCCGTCTCAGAGGCCAAGGAGCGCGTGCGCGCGGCGCTGATCGCCTCCGGCCTCGCCCTGCCGGCCCGCCGCATCACCATCAACCTCGCGCCCGCAGACCTGCCCAAGGAAGGCAGCCACTACGATTTGCCGATCGCGCTCGGCCTGATGGCCGCCATCGGCGCCATCCCGCCGGACGCGCTCGCCGGTTACGACGTGCTCGGCGAGCTCGGCCTCGACGGCTCGATCGCCGCCGTCGCCGGCGTGCTGCCCGCCGCCATCGGCGCCAATGCGCGCGGCCACGGCCTCATCTGTCCCTTTCCGTGCGGCGCGGAAGCCGCCTGGGCAAGCCCGGAGATCGAGATCATTGCGGCGCAATCGCTGATCCAGCTCGCTAACCACTTCAAGGGCACGCAGGTGCTCAACCGGCCGCAGCCGAAGATCCGCGAACTCGAGGGCCTGCCGCTCGATCTCGCCGACATCAAGGGCCAGGAGAGCGCCAAGCGCGCGCTCGAGGTCGCGGCCGCGGGCGGGCATAACCTGCTGATGATCGGCCCGCCCGGCGCGGGCAAATCCATGCTGGCGTCGCGCCTGCCGACGATCCTCCCGCCTTTGTCGCCGGCCGAATTGCTCGAAGTGTCGATGATCGCGTCCGTCGCCGGCGAGATCGAAGGCGGCGCGCTCACCAACCGCCGGCCGTTCCGCGCGCCGCATCATTCGGCGTCGATGCCGGCATTGGTCGGCGGCGGCCTGCGCGCCAAGCCGGGCGAGATTTCATTGTCGCACAACGGCGTTCTCTTCCTCGACGAGATGCCGGAATTCACGCCCGGCGTGCTCGATTCGCTGCGCCAGCCGCTGGAAAGCGGCGAGGTGGCGATTGCGCGGGCCAATCACCGCATCACCTACCCGGCGCGTTTCATGCTTGTGGCGGCGATGAATCCGTGCCGCTGCGGCCGCGCCTCGGATCCGGGCTTCGCCTGCCGGCGCGCGCCGAACGTGCGCTGCGCCGCCGACTATCAGGCGCGGCTCTCGGGCCCGCTGCTCGACCGCATCGATTTGCACATCGAGGTGCCGGCGGTGACCGCCGCCGATCTCATCCTGCCGCCGCCGTCGGAAGGCTCGCGCGAGGTCGCCGCCCGCGTCGCGCGCGCCCGCGACGTTCAGGCCGAACGTTACGCCGCGCTCAAGCTCGACAGCGTCCGCGTCAACGCCCAGGCCGGCGGCGCGGTGCTCGAGGACGTGGCGCGCGCCGACAGCGCCGGGCTCGCGCTCCTGCGCGACGCCGCCAACGCCATGCATCTCTCGGCGCGCGGCTATCACCGCGTGCTGCGCGTCGCCCGCACGCTCGCCGACCTCGACGGCGCCGAGAAGGTCGGCCGCGTGCACTTCGCGGAGGCCCTGTCCTACCGCTCGCTCGCCGACGAGATGCTCCACGCGGCGTGACGTTAACGCGGCGTTCACCACGCCCGCGCGTCGGAACCGGTCAGCGTTACTTTCCAATAAATCCGCAACGTTCAATGCGGCACAATCCTCGGCAGGACGCGCCCCTTGCGGACGGACGTGGAAAGCCGCCGAACCATGCCCGCGGACACCCAGACGAGACTGCGCGCGCAGCGCACCAAGCTCCGCAACAAGGCGGCGCTGCTGCTGTTCGGCCGCACCGTGTACAGTACGCTCGCCGTCACCTCGATCGCCATCGGCTTCTTCACCGGCATCCAGATCGGACGCGGCAATTTCGACACGGCGAGCTTCGCGACCGGCGTCGCCGGGCTGTTCTCGCTGGTCTGCTCCCTGCTCGCGCTGACCCTGATGCGCCGGCGCGGCCTGCTGCGGCAGTTGCGCGCGCTTCAGGTGGAGGTCGACGAGCTCGCCGACAGGAACTGGGAACTGCGCGAAGCGGAGGAGCGCGCGCGCGGCCTGATCGAGGCGCAGGGCGATCTCATCGTCCGCCGCGACAATGCCGGCCGCATCACTTTCGTCAACGACGCCTTCTGCAAGCTCGCCGGCAAAGGCCGCCCGAGCCTCGTCGGGCAGACCAGCGAATTGCCGGTGCGCGAGCAGGGCTTCATCACCATGCTCGCCGACGGCACGCGCGTCCACGATCAGAAGATCGACACCGAAGGCGGCCCGCGCTGGATCGCCTGGCGCGAGGTCGTCGTGCGCAACGACGATCGCCACGAGGTGCAGGCCGTCGGCCGCGACGTCACGACGCGCGTCGAGGCGGAGCGCGCGCTGCATGCGGCGCGCGACCAGGCCGAAGGCGCCAACCGCGCCAAATCGCGCTTCCTCGCCATGGTCAGCCACGAGATCCGCACACCGCTCAACGGCATGCTCGGCATGGCCGACCTCCTGCTCGACACGCCGCTCGCGCCCGAGCAGGTCACTTATGCAAAGGCGGCAAAGACGTCGGGCGAGACGCTGCTGTCGCTGATCGAGGAGATTCTCGATTTCTCCAAGATCGAGGCCGGCAAGCTCGACCTCGAGGCGCGACCCTTCGCGCTGTCCGCCATGGTCGAGGAAGCCGTCGAGTTGCTGGCGCCGCGGGCACAGGCCAAGGGCATCGAGATCGCGAGCTTCGTCGACGAGCGCCTTCCGGCGCATCTGGTCGGCGATGCGCCGCGGCTGCGCCAGGTGCTGCTCAACCTCGCCGGCAACGCCATCAAGTTCACCGAGACGGGCGGAGTCGCCGTCATCGTCGAGCGCGGCGAGTACGACAA
Organism: Pseudolabrys sp.; assembly: GCA_051959715.1. Taxonomy (GTDB): domain Bacteria; phylum Pseudomonadota; class Alphaproteobacteria; order Rhizobiales; family Xanthobacteraceae; genus Pseudolabrys. The sequence goes on along the minus strand of JBQCFB010000576.1, from coordinate 16,929 downwards.
CGAGGTGCGTTTCGTCGTGCGCGATACCGGCATCGGTCTCAAGCCCGAGGACCAGGCGCGCATCTTCCACGAATTCGAGCAAGCCGACTCCTCGCCGACGCGACGGTTCGGCGGCACCGGCCTGGGCCTCGCTATTTCGCGCCGCATCGTCGAACGCATGGACGGCCGCATCTCGGTTGAAAGCGCGCCCGGCCGCGGTGCCGCCTTTACCGCGACGCTGCCGCTGCGGCCGGCGCCGGGAGAGGCGGAGCATCCCTTCATCGCGCCGGACCTGCGCGACGCCGCGGTGATGATCGTCGCTGCCGCCGAGATCGAAGCCGCGCTGCTCGCGCGGCGCCTCGGCCGCTGGGGCGCGAAGACCTGCACCGCGCTCGACCCGGCGGTCGCCTTCGCGCTGCTGCCCGAGCGGCAATGGGACGCGCTCATCGTCGACTTCCCGCTTGCCAAGGCGATGATCGCGCATGGTAACGTCGGCAGCGTCGACGTTGCGAGGCGGATCGTGCTGATCCGTCCGACCGATCGCCACGAACTGCCGGCGCTGAAGGCCGCCGGCTTCAACGGCTATCTGGTCAAGCCGGTGCGCGCCGCTTCACTCGCAGCGCGGCTCTCGGCCGAGAACGATCTCGAACAGGCGGTCGCCGAAGCTGCCGACGAAGCCGTGGCCGCGGCGAATGGCGGCGCCGGCGACAACGGACTTTCAATTCTCGTCGCCGAGGACAACGAGATCAATGCGCTGCTCGCACGCGCATTGCTGACCCGCCTCGGTCACCGCCCGAGCGTCGCCGTCAACGGCGCCGAGGCGGTCGAGTCGTGGCAGGCGGCGCGCGCCGCCGGCAGTCCCTACGATCTCGTGCTGATGGATCTGCAGATGCCGGTGATGGACGGGATCGAGGCGGTGAAGCGCATCCGCGCGTTCGAGGCCGAGCCGGAGTTCGGCGAGCAGCCGACCCCGGTCATCGCGCTCACCGCCAACGCCTATGCCGAGGACCGCGACGCGGCGCTTGCCGCCGGCATGAACGGGCTGCTGGTGAAGCCGCTCGACCGCGAGCGCTTGCGCGAGGCGCTCGACGCTATCCAGCGGGCGCCCGCGCCGCTTGCGGCGTAGTGAAACCTTCCGCACAGTGTCATAATTCCGTGGTCCCGCTGTGGTGTAGGGGTAGCGACAGCGTGACTGCCTGATTCGCTGTCTGTTGGCGCCGCGCCGCGGTTTCGCTAGGACCCTATCTCCATGCCCCAACGCCCGAATTCGCCGCGAAACCTGTTCGCGCTGCTGCGCTCTCCCCCATCCGGCAACGTGCCGCGCATCATCCCGGCCCTTCAGGCCATCGGCGGGCTCCAGGCCTTCGCCGCGCGCGCGCATGGGCCGTCGCAGAGCCTCGGCCGCATCGGCTCGCTCGAGGTGCGGCTGGCGCAGACCGCCGCGGAAGTGCGCCAGGCGCAGAAGCTGCGCTATCGCGTGTTCTACCAGGAGGGCAGCGCGGTGCCGAACCCGGCGCGCCTGCTCGCGCGGCGCGACGTCGATTCCTACGACGCCATCTGCGACCACCTGCTCGTCGTCGATCACGCGAGCCGCGACCGCGGCGCGCTCAACCGTCCGACGGTCGTCGGCACGTATCGCCTGCTGCGCCAGCCGCTCGCCGAAGACTATGGCGGCTTCTACACCGCCGGCGAATTCGACATCGGCGCGCTCGTCGGCCGCCACGGCCATCTGCAATTCCTCGAGCTCGGCCGCTCCTGCGTGCTGCCCGAGTACCGCAACAAGCGCACGGTCGAGCTTCTGTGGCACGGCATCCATGCCTACGTGCTGCAAAACCGCTGCGACGTGATGATCGGCTGTGCGTCGATCGAAGGCACCGATCCGAAGCGGCTGGCGCTGCCGCTGTCGTTCCTGCATCACTATTCACGCGCGCCGGAGCAATGGCGCGCGCGTGCGCTCCCCGAACGCTACGTCGAGATGAACCGGCTGTCGAAGGAAGCGATCGATCCGAAGGCGGCGCTGCGCGGCCTGCCGCCGCTGATCAAGGGATACCTGCGGCTGGGCGCCTATGTCGGCGACGGCGCCGTCATCGACCGCGAATTCGGCACCACCGACGTGCTGATCGTGCTGCCCATGTCGGCGATCCAGAAGCGCTATTTCGAGCACTTCGATCTCAGCCGCCGCGCGGCGTGAGCTACAGCCGCCGCAGCGACACGTTCTCGATCGTGTGATCCTGGCACTTCTTGAGGATCAGGTCGGAGCGCTGCCGCGTCGGCAGGATGTTCTCGTGCAGGTTCACGAGATTGATGCGCTCCCAGATGCCCGACGCGGTCTCGACGGCTTCCTTGTCCGACAGCCTGGCGTAGCGGTGGAAGTACGATTTCGGATCGCGGAACGCGGTGCCGCGCAGCGTGAGAAACCGGTCGACGTACCAGCCCTTGAGCACTTCCTCGTCGGCGTCGAGATAGACCGAGAAATCGAAGAAGTCCGAGACGAACGGGATCGCCTTGCCGTCCTTCGGCAGGCGCCCTGTCTGCAGGACGTTCAGGCCCTCGACGATGAGAATGTCGGGCCGGTCGACCTCGACCCACTGATTCGGGATCACGTCGTAAATCAGGTGCGAGTAAATCGGCGCGCGCGCCGGCCTGCGGCCCGCCTTTACGTCGGTGAGGAAGCGCAGCAGCGCCGGCAGATCGTAGCTTTCAGGGAAGCCCTTCTTCTCCATCAGGCCTTCGCGTGCCAGCACCGCGTTCGGATAGAGGAAGCCGTCAGTGGTGACGAGATCGACCTTCGGCACGTGCGGCCAGCGCGCAAGCAATGCCTGGAGCACGCGCGCCGTCGTCGACTTGCCGACCGCGACCGAGCCGGCGACGCCGATCACGTAAGGCATCTTGGTGTCGTCAGTGCCGCCGAGGAAGCGCTGCTGCGCCACGAACAGCCTCTGCGTCGCGTCGACATACATCGACAGCAGGCGCGACAGCGGCAGGTAGATCTCTTCGACTTCCCGGAAATCGAGACGGTCATGCAGCGAATGCAGCCGCTGCACCTCGTCCGAGGTCAGCGTCATCGGCGCGTCGGCACGCATCGCCGCCCATTCGGAGCGCGAATAGGTCCGGTAGGGAGAGAGATTCTGTTCGGTCCGCTGTTCCATCGAACGTCCCGCTCAGCCGCGCGGCCGCGACGCCTTCTCGGCGTGGCCCGATTGCGCTGTGCGCTTCTGCAATTCGGTCTCGACCTCCGCCAGCGGCACGCCGCGGGCCTTCAGCAGCACCATGAGATGATAGAGAACGTCGGCGGTTTCCGAAACGAGCCGGGCCTTGTCCTCCTGCACGGCAGCTATCGCCGTCTCGAAGGCCTCCTCGCCGAATTTCTTGGCGCAATGGGCGACGCCCTTGTCGATCAGGGCGCGCGTATAGGAATCGGCGGCGCTCGCCTGCGCACGCTCGGCGACGCGCTTTTCGAGATCTGCCAGGGTGAAGTTCGTCATCGGGAAAGCCCTTTCGGGGCCATGATTTAGCAGGTTATGGCCGCGCCGTCATTCCGGCCGCGGGCTCAAGGGTCGAGCCGCATCGGCAGGCCCGCGGCGGCCATGTAGGTCTTGGCCTCGCGCACCGAATGCTGGCCGAAATGGAAGATCGACGCCGCCAACACCGCGGTGGCGTGACCGTCGCGAATGCCCTCGACCATGTGCTGGAGCGTGCCGACGCCACCCGAGGCGATCACCGGCACGGTCACGGCGTCGGCGAGCGCGCGCGTCAGCGCGATGTCGTAGCCGTGGCCCGTGCCGTCGCGGTCCATCGAGGTGAGCAGGATTTCGCCGGCGCCGAGCGACACGACTTCGCGGGCATATCCGATCGCGTCGATGCCGGTCGGCTTGCGGCCGCCATGGGTGAAGATTTCCCAGCGATCCGCCTCGCCATCCTTCGACACCTTCTTGGCGTCGATGGCGACGACGATGCACTGGTCGCCGAACTTCTCGGCGGCTTCCTTGACGAATTCGCGCCGCGCTACGGCAGCCGTGTTGATCGACACCTTGTCGGCGCCGCAGGTGAGCAGCTTGCGGATGTCCTCGATCGTGCGCACGCCGCCGCCGACGGTCAGCGGCATGAAGCAGGCTTCGGCCGTGCGCTGCACGACGTCGAAGATGGTGTCGCGGTTCTCGTGGCTCGCAGTGATATCGAGGAATGTGAGTTCATCGGCGCCGGCGGCGTCATAGGCGATTGCAGCTTCGACCGGATCGCCGGCGTCGCGCAGGTCGACGAACTTGACGCCCTTGACGACGCGCCCGTCCTTGACGTCGAGGCAGGGAATGACGCGGACCTTGAACATCAGGCGGCCGCCCTGGCGTCGCGAATGAGCTTGAGCGCTTCGGCTGCGTCGAGCCTGCCGTCGTAGAGCGCACGACCGGCAATGGCGCCTTCAAGCTTGCGCGCACGGGGCGCAAGCATAGCCTTTACATCCTCGATCGAGGCGAAGCCTCCCGACGCGATCACCGGAATCGAGACGGCGTCGGCGAGCGCGATCGTGGCGTCGAGGTTGAGACCCTTGAGCATGCCGTCGCGTGCGATGTCGGTGTAGATGATCGCGGCGACACCGGCGTCCTCGAACCGCCTGGCGATATCGAGCGCCGTCACTTCCGATGTCTCCGCCCAGCCCTCGACAGCAACCTTGCCGTCGCGCGCGTCGAGCCCGACGGCGACGCGTCCGGGAAATGCCTTCGCCGCCTGCTTCACGAAGGCCGGATCGCGCACCGCCGCCGTGCCGATGATGACTCGCGTCACGCCCTTGGTGAGCCAGCCTTCCGTCGTCTTCATGTCGCGCACGCCGCCGCCGAGCTGCACCGGAATGCTGACGCTCTCCAGGATGCGGTCGACCGCCGCGGCGTTGACCGGCTTGCCGGCAAACGCGCCGTCGAGATCGACGATGTGCAGATACTGGAAGCCCTGGCTCTCGAAGGCGCGCGCCTGCGACGCCGGATCGCGATGGAAGACGGTGGCGCGCGCCATGTCGCCCTGCTCCAGCCGCACGGCGAGGCCTTCCTTCAGATCGATGGCGGGAAACAGGATCATGTCACTTACTCGTCATTCCGGGACGCCGCGCAGCGGCGGGCCCGGAATCCAGGGCCACACGCTCGGAGCCTAAGGCTCTGGATTCCGGGTTCGCTCGCTCCGCTCGCGCCCCGGAATGACAGCTTCTTCATCACGGCGTCCATTTCAAAAAATTCGCGATCAGCTTGAGCCCGAGCTTCTGGCTCTTCTCGGGATGGAATTGCGTGCCGACCATGGTGTCGCGGCCGACGATGGCCGTCAGCGGCCCGCCGTAATCGCTCTGCGCGATCAGGTCGTTCTGGTTCGCCGGCTTGAGCTCATAGGAGTGCACGAAATAGGCGTGCAGCCCCTGCGCGCCGGTCGGAATGCCGTCGAGCAGCGGATGTTGGCGCGCCACATTGAGCGTGTTCCAGCCCATGTGCGGAATCTTCAATTCCGGATCGGACGGCTTGATGCGGTCGACTTCGCCGGCGATCCAGCCGAGCCCGGACGTCACCTGGTATTCGCGGCCGCGCTCGGCCATCAGCTGCATGCCGACGCAGATGCCGAAGAACGGGCGGCCGCGCTTGCGCACCGTCTCGTTCAGCGCATCGACCAGGCCGGGCACGTCGTTGAGCCCGCGCCGGCAATCGGCGAAGGCGCCGACGCCCGGCAGCACGACGCGGTCCGCGCGTGCGACCACGGCCGGATCGGACGTGACGACGATCGGCTGGTCGTGTCCGCTCTCGCGCGCCGCGCGCTCGAAGGCTTTCGCGGCCGAGTGCAGATTGCCGGAGCCATAATCGACGATGGCGACGCTCATCGGTTCTGCCCCGGTTCGGGGAAGAGACCGATCACGTCGCGTCCGGTCGGCGCACCGCGGCGCACCGGCACGGTCGGCGACGGCAGCGGTTCCGCCTCCGGCCATCTCGCGCCGCCCGCAGCCCACTGCGTGAAGAAGCGGCGCTCGGCGACGTCCTGGTCGTCGCCGACGACGAAGCCGAGAGTTGCCCAGCCGCGGCGCGTCAGCGTCCAGCGCCGGATGGTCGACGCTTCGAAGCCGATCAGCAGCGCGATGCAGAACGCGGCAATCGCTTGCGCCGAGAACGATGCGCCGAGCAACCTGAGCACGGTCGCCACCGCTACGGTGACGATCACGTAGAACACGAGAGCGAGCCACAGCCTGCGGGCGATCAGCCACAGCGGCGCGAGCAGAAACGCCCAGCCGTGGAATCCGTCGCGCACGAATACAAAGCGCTCCGGCGATGCCGGCGCTTCGCCGTCTCGTCGCGGCGGGGCGTGCACGGTGAAGGTGGGCATTCGAATACTCGCTACACTGAAGTCTAAATCTGTCATGGCCGGGCTTGACCCGGTGATGACAGCCGTGGGGCGTCGGGCTAGTTGCCCAGCGACCCCTTGGTCGACGGCACCTCGCCGGCGGCGCGCGGATCGATGGTCGTCGCCACCCGCAGGGCGCGCGCCAGTCCCTTGAAGCAGGACTCCGCTATATGGTGATCATTCGTCCCGTACAAAGTGCTGACGTGCAAAGTCACGCCGGCGTTCATGGCGAAGGCCTGGAACCACTCCTGCACCAGTTCGGTGTCGAAGGTGCCGACCTTGTCGCGCACGAACTCGGACTTGAACACCAGGAACGGCCGGCCGGAAATGTCGATGGCGACGCGGGTCAGCGCCTCGTCCATCGGCATGTGCACGTCGGCGTAGCGGGTGATGCCCTTCATGTCGCCGAGCGCCTGCTTCACCGACTGGCCGAGCGCGATACCGACGTCCTCGGTCGTGTGGTGATGATCGACGTGCAGGTCGCCCTTCGCCTTGACCGTGATGTCCATGCGCGAGTGCCGCGCCAAGAGATCGAGCATGTGGTCGAGGAAACCGATGCCGGTGGTCACGTCGGCACGGCCCGACCCGTCGAGATCGACCTTGACCTCGACGTCGGTTTCCTTGGTCTTGCGCTTCACGGCGCCTGTGCGCATGGCAAAGATCCTTCGATTGCGCCGCCTTTTAGCAGGGGAATACCGGATTCGCCAACGCCTCGCGGCCGGTTTGCATTCCCCAAGGGCTGTGCCTAGATCAAGGCCTTCAAGGGGTTAACCGTATGGCGTCCGCTGATCTTCCGTCCTGGCACGGCACCACGATCCTGACCGTCCGCAAGGGCGGCACCGTCGTCATTGGCGGCGACGGCCAGGTCTCGATCGGCCAGACCATCATCAAGTCCAATGCCCGCAAGGTCCGGAAGCTCGGCAAGGGCGACGTCATCGGCGGCTTCGCCGGCGCCACCGCCGACGCCTTCACCCTGTTCGAGCGCCTCGAGGCCAAGCTCGAGCAGTATCCAGGCCAGCTCACCCGCGCCGCGGTCGAGCTCGCCAAGGACTGGCGCACCGACCGCTACCTGCGCCGGCTGGAGGCCATGATGATCGTCGCCGATGCGCAGGTGTCGCTCGTCCTGACCGGCACCGGCGACGTGCTCGAGCCGGAGAACAACGTCATGGGCATCGGCTCCGGCGGCAATTACGCGCTGGCCGCGGCGCGCGCGCTGCTCGACCAGCCGCTCGACGCCGAGGCGATCGTGAAGAAGTCGCTCGATATCGCCGCCGAGATCTGTGTCTACACCAACCGCAACGTGACCATCGAATCTCTGAAATCGTAACGAGTACGAACGTTGACCGACTTCTCCCCCCGCGAAATCGTTTCCGAACTCGACCGCTACATCGTCGGCCAGCACGACGCCAAGCGCGCCGTCGCCATCGCGCTGCGCAACCGCTGGCGCCGCCTTCAGCTCGACGACAAATTGCGCGAAGAAGTTCTGCCGAAGAACATCCTGATGATCGGCCCGACCGGCGTCGGCAAGACCGAGATTTCGCGGCGTCTCGCAAAGCTCGCGGGCGCGCCGTTCCTCAAGGTGGAAGCGACCAAGTTCACCGAGGTCGGCTATGTCGGCCGCGACGTCGAGCAGATCGTGCGCGACCTGGTCGAGATCGGCCTTGCGCTGACGCGCGAAAAGAAGCGCAAGGACGTGCAGGTTCGCGCTGAGCAGTCGGCGGAAGAGCGCGTGCTGGACGCGCTCGTCGGCCCCGGCTCGAGCCCCGCGACGCGCGAAAGCTTCCGCAAGAAGCTGCGCGCCGGCGAACTCGACGACAAGGAGATCGAGGTCGAGGTCGCCCAGAGCGGCTCGAACATGCCGATGTTCGAAATTCCCGGCATGCCCGGCGCGCAGATGGGCGCCATCTCGATCGGCGACATTTTCGGCAAGCTCGGCGGCGGCCGCACCAAGACGCGACGCGTCACCGTGCGCGACTCGCATCCGCTGCTGGTCAACGAGGAATCCGACAAGTTGCTCGACACCGAGCAGCTCACCCCGGAGGCGATCCGCGCGGTCGAGCAGAACGGCATCGTCTTCCTCGACGAGATCGACAAGATCGCCGGGCCCGGCCGCGAGGGCCGCGGCGGCGCCGACGTGTCGCGCGAGGGCGTGCAGCGCGATCTTCTGCCGCTGATCGAAGGCACCACCGTCGCCACGAAGCACGGCCCGGTGAAGACCGACCACATCCTGTTCATCGCCTCTGGCGCGTTCCACATCTCCAAGCCGTCGGACCTGCTGCCGGAATTGCAGGGCCGCCTGCCGATCCGCGTCGAATTGAAAGCGCTGACGCGCGACGACTTCCGCCGCATCCTGACCGAGCCGGAGGCGTCGCTGATCAAGCAGTACATCGCGCTGATGGCGACCGAGGGCGTCACGCTCGACTTCTCCGAGGATGCGATCGACGCGCTCGCCGACATCGCCGTGTCGGTCAACGCCAGCGTCGAGAACATCGGCGCGCGACGGCTCCAGACCGTGATGGAGCGCGTGCTCGACGAGGTCTCGTTCACCGCCGCCGACCGCTCCGGCGAGACCGTCCGTGTCGACGCCGACTTCGTGCAGCGGAATATCGGCGACCTCGCCAAGAACGCCGATCTCAGCCGGTTCATCCTGTAATGCCGCGGCCTGCTACCTGACCGCGTATTTTAACGAAGGCGATTCTGACGCAATTTCCTATGGTTAGCGTAAACCAAGCCTACCGATAGTCGCCCCGCTGCTTTCTCCGCCTCCGCTTCAGGTTGTAAAAATGCGCAGGGCTGCGACGGCTGTGCGCCGCGACGGCCGTGGCATGGAGGGCGACGATGTCGGCGCGAACTCGGGACCGCAGCGGCCGGCGCGTGCCGCTCAGGGCAGGCGAGCACCTGCGTGCAGAACTCAAGCGGCTCGGGCTCAATCAGAGCGACGTCAGCAAGGCGGCCGGCGTCACGCGGCAGACGGTCAACAACATCGTCAACGGCCGCCAGCCGATCTCGCGCGCGATGGCGGCGAAGCTCGGCCGTCTCACCGGGCGCGCGTCCGATTACTGGCTGCAGGAGACGTTTGCGGCGGCGCGCGCCTCATCGTCGCACAGCGCCGCGCGCGGCGGCATCCTCGTCGATCACCAGATCGTCCGCGCCATCAAGGACGGCGTCATCGACGTCTCGCGCTTCGATGAATCGCGCGTGCACGCCGCGTCGCTCGAGCTGACGCTTGGCGCCGGGAGCGCGCGCGGCGTGCGCATCGCGCGTGGGCGCAGCGTGCGCGTCGTCACCGGCGAGCGCATTGCGTTTCCGCACGATCATCTCGGCCGCATCGGCGCTGCGCCGCATCTGGCGCGGCTCGGCGCGATTGCCGCGTACGCGCTGCACGTCGCTCCGGGCTTCTCCGGCAAATTGGAAATCTGCATCTTCAATGCCGGCGAGCGCGACCTCGTGCTCAAGGCCGGCGATCCGATCGTGAGCCTCGAGATCGTGCCGCTGCCGACGCCGCCCGCGCTGGCCGGAGGCTTTGTCAGGCGGCGCAAACGCCAACTGACAAAAAGCTGACAAAAGGGATTTGACACCTGCGGTAGTAGATGTATGCTTCAGGTTGTATCGAAGCCGGACATATCCCGGCGCGGGTGGAGGGGCGTACATGACCGGAGTTCATGAATCGGGACGCGGCCGGACCGCGCGCGACTGCCGCGCCGAGACCGCGGACGACATCGAAAACGAGTTCCTTGGTCTCTGGATGGACATCGCCCGCCTGCGCGAGAAGGTCCTCACACTGGTCACGAGCGCAGTGCCGGCGTCGCAAGGACCGCAGCAATCGCAACCCTGAGAGCTGTCACGCGTCAGCCGCCACGCCGTTCCTGGCCGCCGGCCAGCAGTTCATCCGCCAGGTCGAGCAGGAGCCGGCGCTGCCGCGGCGTCAACGCCACGAAGGTTCGGACCAGACGAAGCCCGTCCTCCGGATCCGGCGGTTCGGCGGCCTCGCCCGGCGAGCGCGAAGGATGATTGTCCTTGTCTTCCACAACCGGCCCGTTCGCTTCGATTCCCGTCCTGATTGTAGACCATTTTCGGGCCGGCGCGACGGTCAGTTGCCGCCGTCACGGCGGCGGCGCAGGCGGACATAGAGCGCGCCCTCGCCGCCATGCGCGACGTGCGCGTCCTCGAACCCAATCACCAGACTGCGGAGGTCCGGCAAGGCCAGCCATTGCGGCACCTGGCGGCGCAGCACGCCGCGCTCGCCGCCGTCGCGCGCGCCTTTGCCGGTAATGATCAGGACGAGTCTCGCGCCGCGCGCGCTTGCCGAATGCAGGAAGCGCGACAGCGCGTCGTGCGCTTCCGATTGCGTCAGCCCGTGCAGGTCGAAGCGCGCATCGATCTGCTCGCGGCCGCGCGCGACGCGCTGGCGGGTACGGCGGTCGAGCGTCTGCAAGGGCGGCGCCGACGGTTTTGGCGGCGGCGGCGGTGCAGCCGCCGGCGCCGGCGCGCGGGCGCGCTTCACCGCCGGCTTTTCGTCAGCGGCAGAGGTTGCGGGCTCCTCGACGTCCGGCAACGGATCGCGCATCGGCGCGACCGACTTCGTCACCATCGTCCAGAGGACGCGCTCGTCATAGGAGAGGACCCGGCGCTTGCCGTCGCGCGGAGCCATGCCTCACTGCGCCGCGCCGGCCGCCTCGGCGGTGCGGGTCGTGATCTCCGCCGGCCGCTGCTGCGGCAGCGGAATGTCGGGCGGGCCGCTGTCGCCTTTCAGCGCCACCGACTTCGGCACCAGCATGACGAACTCGCCGTGATCCTTCATGCGGCCGGCGACATGCTCGACAGTCGTGCCGGCGCCGAAGAAAATATCGGCACGCGCCGGCCCGACGATCGCCGAGCCGGTGTCCTGCGCGATGACGAGACGGCGGAACGGCGTCGCTGGCTCCTCGCTGTCGATCGGCAGGTTCGCGTCGATCCAGATGGGCGTGCCGTAGACATGCACCGATTTGTCGACCGCGATCGAGCGCAGCGGCGTCAGCGCCACGCCCTCGGCGCCGACGATCTGCGTCTGCGGCGCCAGCCTGGTCTTCTCGAAGAACACGTAGGAGCGGTTCTTCTCACGCAGCTCCTTGCCCTCGTCGGGATTGGCCACCATCCATTGCCGGATGCGGTCCATCGACATGTCCTGCTTGGCGATGATGCCGCGATCGATCAGGTCCCTGCCGACCGGATAGTATTTCTGCCCGTTGGACGCGATGTAATTGAGCCGCAGCAGCGTGCCGTCGGCCAGCTTCACCCGCGTCGATCCCTGGATCTGCGCGAAGAACACGTCGATCGGATCCTTCACCCAGCAGATCTCGAGACCCTTGCCGGCGATCGCGCCCTTCTCGATCGCGGCGCGATTGAACTGGCCGAACACTGTGCTCTTGCCGCCGGACTTCGACGGGATGCCGTAGAACGGCACCTTGAAGTCCGCGGTCTTGGTCAGCGAACCATCGACCTCGGTCTCGTAATAGCCGGTATAGAAGCCGTTGACGTCGCCGGCCTTGGCGACACGCATCGGCCTGAAACCGGTTTCGAAGAAATGACGCGCCGCCGCCTCGGTCGGCTGCTCGATCTTCTTCGCGTCCTCGCAAGCGATGAACAGGCCGCCGAACATCGGCCGCTTGTGCCGCATCGCCTTCGTTCCCTGAAGGATCGCGCCGCAACTCTTCATGAAGCTGTTGAAGGCGGAGAGGTGGTTGTCCTGCGCCCAGCCGTTCATGTCGGCGAAGGCCAGTGGCACGACATGCGCGTTGCGCAATGTCATCGGCACCTCGCCCGCGAGCGCAGGCGCCGTCAGCGCCGCCATGAGTGCGAGAGCCAGCCCCCCTCTGCGCATGCCCCTAGTGTCCCGCTTCGGTCGCGACCAGTTTCCAGTTCGGATCGCGCGATGAGACGTCGCGCGCGAAGGTCCACATATCGGTGATGTCGGTGACGCGCTCGGCGCTGCCGTCGATGACGTTGCCGTCCTTGTCGCGCGTCGCGGTGATGAGCTTGGAGTGGAAGCGCACGGTCACCTGCGCGCTGCGCGCGCGCAGCGCGGCGCCGGTGATGTCGGCTGAATCGATCGAGACGAAACGCGACTCGACCGTCTCGCCGCGCTTCTCGCGTTCGCCGATGGCGCCATCGAAGCCGTCATAGACGTCGCGCGACAACAGGTTCTTGAGCGAGCGGCGGTCGCCCTCGGCGAAGGCCGTGACGATCATCTCGTAGGCGGCGCGCGCGCCGGTGAGGAAATGCTTCGCCTCGAAGCTCGAGTCGGCGGCGGCGATCGCGTCGAGCGCGGTCGCGAGCGGCGTGCCCGCCTCGGCGACGCCTTTCCAGCGCGCCTCGGGCTCGGCAACAGGCGTGGCCTCGATCGTCTTGGGCGCCACCGGCTCGGCCGGTCGCGGCTGCAGCGTCACAACCTTCTCGGCCGCCGGACGGCCGGGCTCGCGTGCGGAATAGGGATCGTAGGGGGGCCGCTCCCGCCCCGTGCGTTGTCCGAGCACGCTGCGCAGCCGCAGGAAGATGAAGACTGCGAGCGCCAGGAAGATGATGGTGTAGATGTCGAACACGTTCTGCATGCTTTCGGCTACCGTAACGGTCCGGTCCCGACCGGACCTCGGCGGAACGGCGTGGCAGCCCGATCCACCGGTATTATGTAAGCGGATGGCGGCGCCGATCCATAGGCCGGGAAGCCGTCATTTCGGCCTCCCCGTCCTGGCCGGACATTAGACGATTTGCCGTACGGCCGCCAACACGCGGGGTCCGCCACAATTCGCGGCCCCGCCGCGAGGAATACGATGAGAATTGCGCGCTGGATGCTGACGGCTTTGACGATGCTGCCGCTGATGGAACTGGTGGCGTTCGTTGTCGTCGCCTACGCGATCGGCTTCGGGCCCGCTTTCGGCCTCATTCTCCTCGGCTCGATCGCCGGCGTGATGGTGCTGCGGCACGCCGGCGGCAACCATATTTCGCGCCTCCGCGTCGTCATGGGGGGTGGTAATTTCAGCGCACTTCAGGCGGACGCGACGGGCGGCTCGGTCCTTCTCGCCGGCGTCCTGCTGCTCATCCCGGGCTTCATCACCGACGTGCTCGCGCTCGCAATTCTCGTCGGGCCCTTGCGGCGGGCGCTGTTCGATCTTGTCGGCCTGCGGCGAGAGGCCGCGCGGGCGCCGGACGGCGTCGTCGATCTCGAGCCGGAGCAGTGGCGCCGCGTGCCCGACCCCGAACTGCCCGACCGACGCACCGATCGCGGCGGGCGTTAATTCCTCGAAGCGGCCGTCCTTGTTCGCTGCGGGGGCCTGTGTTAGCGAACCGCCGCATCGCATCAGGAGTTTTCATGTCGACGACCAATGGCGGCCCCGCGGAGGCCCCGGCACCGCAGCTCAGCGTGCTCGCGCAATACGTCAAGGATTTCTCGTTCGAGAATCCGAACGCGCCGCAGTCGCTGATGCCCGGCCAGCAGCCGCAGATCGGCATCCAGATTAACGTCGATGCGCGGCCGCTCGCCGACAACGACGTCGAAGTGTCGCTGCGCCTGGAGGGCAAGGCGGAGCACCAGGGCAACATCATGTTCGCCTTCGAGCTGACCTTCGCCGGTGTGTTCCGCATCCAGAACGTGCCGCAGGAGAGCCTCAACGCGGTCGTGCTGATCGAATGCCCGCGGCTCCTGTTCCCCTTCGCGCGCGAGATCGTCGCCAACGCGGTGCGGAACGGCGGCTTCCCGCCGCTGTTGCTCGATCCGTTCGATTTTGTCGCGCTGTATCGCCAGCGCATGGAGCAGTCCGAGGCCGCGCAGAATCTGGCGTGATTGTCATTCCGGGACCGCGCGCAGCGCGTGGCCCGGAATCCAGAGCAACTTGCGCAAAATTCGTAATTCTGGATTCCGGGCTCGCTCGCTTCGCTCGCGCCCCCGAATGACCGCACTCTTTACTTTTCCGCGGCGTAGCTCAGCCAGATCGCGCTCTCGCCCAGGGTGGCGACGAAGGCCGCGTGCGCTTCGCGCTCGGCGTCGGTGACGCGCGCGGCCAGCGGCGTCTGACGCACGCGGATCGACAGAGAGCCGTCACCGCCATTGACGCGGACTTCCACCGTCTCGGCAAGGCCGAGCGTCGCCTGGCGGCCGCCGATCAGCTCGAGATAGACCTCGGCCAGAATTTCGGCGTCGAGCAACGCGCCGTGCTTGGTGCGGCGGGAATTGTCGATGCCGTAGCGCGAGCACAAGGCGTCGAGGCTGTAGGGCCCCGCTGCGTGCCTCCGTCGCGCCAGCATGAGCGTGTCGACAACGCGGTCGCGCGGCAGCTCGGCGCGCGCGGCGCGCTTCAATTCATGGCAGATGAAGCCGTAGTCGAAGCCGGCATTGTGCGCGACCAGCGGCGAGTCGCCGAGGAAAGCGAGGAAATCGTCGGCCACGTCGGCGAAGCGCGGCTTGTCCTTGAGGAACTCGGCCGACAGGCCGTGCACGGCGAAAGCCTCGGCCGGCATGTCGCGGTCGGGATTGAGATAGACGTGGAACGTCGCGCCGGTCGGAATGCGGTTGAGCAGCTCGACGCAGCCGAGCTCGACCACCCGATGCCCTTGATCGGGTGAAAGGCCGGTCGTTTCCGTGTCGAGGACGATCTCGCGCATGGCTCGTTATCTCACGCTGTCATCGTCCGCGAAAGCGGACGATCCAGTATCCCACCGGAACTTCAATGTTTACTGGATTGCCCGCTTGCGCGGGCAATGACAAATCGGCGACTCAACGGGGCTTCTTCGGCATTTTACTCACCCGCGCGAGAATATCACGCACCTGCGCGCGGGCGGCATCGAAACCCTGCGAAGTGTCCACCACGAAATCGGCGCGGGCGCGCTTGTCGGCGTCGGGCATCTGCTTGGCGAGAATGGCCTTAAGTTTCGCGTCCGTCATGCCCGGCCGCGCCAGCACCCGTTCGCGCTGCACCTCCGCCGGCGCCGAGACGACAACCACCGCATCGCAGCGCTTTTCGCCGCCGGTCTCGTAGAGTAGCGGGATGTCGAGCAGCGCCACCTGCGCCCCGGCGCGTTCCGCGCCGGCGAGGAACGCGTCGCGGACCTTGGCGACCAGCGGATGCACGATCCGCTCGAGCCGCTTGATCTCCTCCGGATGGCCGATCACCCGCTCGCCGAGCTTGCCGCGATCCACTTTGCCGTTCGCCGTGGTTCCGGGAAACGCCGCCTCGATCAGCGGCGCCGCTTCGCCCTCATAGAGCGCATGAACGGCCGCATCGGCGTCGTGCACCGGCACGCCTTCGTCGGCGAACATCTGCGCCGTCGCCGACTTGCCCATGCCGACCGATCCGGTGAGGCCGAGGATGAACATCGTCAGCCGTCCAGGAAACCCGCGCTGCGCAGATAAGCGAGCAGCGGCAGCAGCGGCAGGCCGAGGATGGTGAAGTAGTCGCCATCGACGCGCTCAAACAGATGCACGCCGATGCCTTCGAGCTGATAGGCGCCGACGCTGGAGAGAGCCAGGTCGCCGACCATGTCGAGATAATCCTCGATGAAGCGATCCGACACGTTCCGCATGGTCAGGCGCGCCGTCTCGACGCACTGGAACAGAACGTCGCCGTCGACGACGAGCGTCAGCGCCGAGTGCAATTCGTGCGTCCGCCCGCGCAGATGCTGCAACTGGTTCAGCGCGTCGGCGCGGTCCTTCGGCTTGGTGAAGCGATGGGCGCCGCGCGCCAGCGTCTGGTCGGCGCCGAGCACTGGCCTCCCCGGCACGTTGGCCGACACGGCCTCGGCCTTGGCGCGCGCCAGGAGCCGCGCCGCCGCAACGGCGTCCTCGGGCTTCGCAGCCGCCTCGATCGCGCGTTCGTCGATATTGGCAGCGCGAATCTCGAAGCGCAGTCCCGCGGCGGCGAGAATCTTGCCGCGGATATCGCTCTTCGACGCGAGCACCAGCGGTTGTGCGGAAAGCCAGAGAGGCATGGGTCTTTCCTTATCCCTCTCCGACGTCTCTTGTCATCACCGGCCCGGCGCGCGGCGTCGGTCGGTCAGGAGCCGCATGACCGCGGCGGCCGTCTCCTCGATGGAGCGGCGCGTCACGTCGATCATCGGCCAGCTGTGCCGCGCGCACAGGCGCCGCGAGAAAGAAATTTCCTCCGCCACCGCCGTCCTGTCGATGTACTGGTCGTCGTCGCGGTGCGCCTTCAGCCCGAGCAGCCGGTTCTCGCGGATCTGCACGATGCGCTCGGGGCTCGCGTAGAGACCGACGACGAGCGGCCGCGTCAACTGTTCGACCTGCGGCGCCAGCGGCACGCCGGGCACCAGCGGCACGTTGCCGGTCTTGACGCCGCGATTGGCGAGATAGATCGAGGTTGGGGTCTTCGACGTGCGCGACACGCCGATCAGCACGACATCGGCCTCCTGCAATCCTTCCTGGTGCTGCCCGTCGTCGTGCATCATCGTGTAGTTGAGCGCATCGATGCGCTGGAAATATTCGGCGTTGAGTACGTGCTGCGCGCCGACACGATGGATGGTTTCGGCGCCGAGATAGGACTGGAACAGGCGCAGGATGGGCCCGAGCACCGACATGCAGGGCAGGCCGAGCTCGCGGCA
>JBQCFB010000575.1:0-3610 GCA_051959715.1 Pseudolabrys sp. | reverse complement strand
CGATCAGCAGACGCACATCCCGACCGTCCATCCGGTGATCGACTACGATTACGTCTTCGGTCATCCGATCGTCGGCGGCGAGCTCAGCTACAAGGTCAACTTCACCAGCCTGTCGCGCAACCAGGCCGACTTCGACGCGATCAACACCACGACGGCCAATAATCTGGCGAACGGGATCACCAATCCCTGCGGCGCCGACCCGCGTCAGAACTGCGTGCTGCGCGGCATTCCCGGCACCTACAACCGCTTCTCGGCGGAGTCGCAGTGGCGCCGCAGCTTCACCGACTCGCTCGGCCAGGTATTCACGCCGTTCGCCTCGGTGCGCGCGGACGCAGCCTCCCTGCACGTCAACGACGACCCGACGGTCGCCAACTTCATCCAGACCGGCGACAGCGAAATGGCCCGCGCCATGCCGACGGTCGGCGTCGAGTATCGCTATCCCTTCATCAGCGTGCAGTCCTGGGGCACGCAGACGATCGAGCCGATTGCGCAGATCATCGCGCGCCCGAACGAGCCGCAGACCGGCCGCTGGCCGAACGAAGATTCGCAGAGCTTCATCTTCGACGCCAGCAACCTGTTCCGGGTCAACAAGTTCTCTGGCTGGGACCGCGTCGAAGGCGGCGGCCGCGCCAATTACGGCCTGCAGTACACCGCGCAGCTCAACAAGGCGGGCACCTTCACCGCGCTGTTCGGCCAGTCCGCGCAGCTGTTCGGCCAGAACTCCTATTCGCTGCCCGGCACGTCCAATACCGGCCTCGACAGCGGCCTCGACAAGACCATGTCCGACTACGTGTCGAGCTTGTCCTACCAGCCGAACTCCACCCTCACCTTCTCGTCGCGCTTCCGCTTCGATCAGTCGAGCTTCGACGTGAAGCGGCTCGAGCTCGAGACCTCTGCGGCGTTCGACCGCTGGAACGTGTCGCTGATGTACGGCGACTACGCCGCGCAGCCGGAGATCGGCTTCCTCGACCGCCGCCAGGGCGTCTACGCCACGGCGCGCGTCAAGCTCGCCGCCAACTGGGCCGTGTTCGGCGGTGCGCGCTACGACATCAATGCCGGCAAGTTCAACGCCACGAACCTCGGCCTCGGCTATATCGACGATTGCCTCATCTTGGCCTTGAATTACATCACAGGTTACTCCTATAGCGGCCCGACAGTGACGACCAATCACCAGATCATGCTGCAACTGAGCCTGCGCACGCTGGGCACGACGACAACGACCCAGAACGTCAGCAGCAGCACGTCCGGCCAGGTGAGCAGCGTCGGCAACGGCCTTTGATGTCTGAGACGCCGGCGGCAGCCGGCGTTGGAGCGCGATCCCGATGACCTACTCCGCGACCACACGAAACGCCCGCAAATGGCTGGCAGCGGCCATCCTGTGCAGCGCCGTCCTTTTGCCCGCCGCCGCGACCGCCCAGGTGGTGGTCGTCGCCAACGGCTCGCCGATCACCGAGCTCGATATCGCCCAGCGCACGAAGCTGATCGCGACCTCGACGCGCTAGGCGCCGTCGCGGCAGGAGGTGATCCAGGAGCTGATCGACGACCGCATCATGATCGCCAAGGCCAAGGTCTACGGCATGGACGTGGGCGACGCCGAGGTCGACAGCGCGTTCGACAACATGGCGCAGCGACAGCACATGAACGCGAAGCAGTTCTCGCAGGTGCTCGAGCGCAGCGGCATCATGCCGCAGACGGTGAAGGCGCGCGTCCGCGCCCAGCTCACCTGGAACCAGCTCGTGCGCGCGAAGTTCGGCTCGACGCTCGAAGTCAGCGACGCCGACATCACGAAGGCTCTGATCGAGACCAAGGAGAGCGATACGGCCGTCGGCTACATCTACACGCTCTACCCTGTCGTCGTGCTGGCGCCGCGCGGCAGCCCGGAAGCCGTGCTGCGCGCCAAATTGCAGGAAGCGGAAAGCCTGCGGCAGCGCTTCGTGTCCTGCGACACGGGCATCCGCATGGCGCGCGCGATGCGCGACATCGCCGTGCGCGAGCCGGTCACCCGCTCGTCGTCCGACCTTCCGGAGCAGTTCCGCAATTTGCTCGCCAGCATCGAGCTCGGCCATCTCACGCAGCCGGAGCCGACCGACCAGGGTTTGCAGATGTTCGCCGTCTGCAACAAGCGCCAGACCACGGCCGACACGCCGGCCAAGCGCCAGGCCAAGGAGCAGATCTTCAACAAGCGGTTCGAAGTCGAGTCCAAGCGTTTCCTCGACGAGATCCGCAAGCAGGCGATGATCGAGTACAAGTCCAAATGAGCGATGCGGCCGCGCGTCCGCTGGCGTTGACGCTGGGCGAGCCGGCCGGCATCGGTCCCGATCTCGCGCTGACCGTCTGGCGCCGCCGCAAAGAGCTCGGCGTGCCGCCTTTCTACGTCATCGGCGACGCCGACCTCCTTGGCCAGCGCGCACGCCTGCTCGGCATCGACATCGCCATCGCGCACGCCACGCCGGCCGAGGCGTGCCGCCAGTTCGCGAACGCGCTGCCGGTCGTGCCGCTCGCCGGCAAGGTGACCTCGCGGCCGGGCGCGCCGGACGAGACGAGCGCACCCGCCGCCATCGGCTCCATCGACGCCGCCGTCGCCGACGTCATGGCCGGCCGCGCCAGCGCCGTCGTGACCAACCCGATCAACAAGCAGGTGCTCTACCGCGCCGGCTTCACCGATCCCGGCCACACCGAATATCTCGCGCGGCTCGCAGAGCGCGCGACCGGAAAGGCTGCGATGCCGGTGATGCTGCTGTGGTCGCCGGAGCTCGCCGTCGTGCCCGTGACCATCCACGTGGCGCTGAAGGAGGCGGTCGCGCAGCTCTCGACGCGGCTCATCGTCGACACCGGCCGCATCGTCGCGCGCGACATGGAAAAGTGGTTCGGGCTCCGTCGTCCGCGGCTGGCGCTGGCGGGCCTCAACCCGCATGCCGGCGAGGACGGCACGCTCGGCCGCGAGGACATCGAGATCGTCGCGCCGGCCGTCGCCGCCCTCAAGGCGGACGGCATCGACGCCCGCGGACCGTTGCCGGCCGACACGATGTTCCACGCCGCGGCGCGCGCGACCTACGACGTCGCCCTCGGCATGTATCACGACCAGGTGCTGGTGCCGATCAAGACGCTCGCGTTCGAGCACGGCGTCAATGTCACGCTCGGCCTGCCCTTCCTGCGCACCTCGCCCGATCACGGCACGGCATTCGACATTGCCGGCACCGGCCGTGCCGATCCGTCGAGCCTCGTCGCCGCGCTCAAGCTTGCGGCGCGGCTGACGGCGCGCGCGCCTGTTGCGGCTGCATAAGAGACCATGGCCCAGATCGACGATCTGCCGCCGCTGCGCGACGTGATCCGCCGCCACGGCCTGTCGGCGAAGAAATCGCTCGGCCAGAACTTCCTGCTCGACCTTAATCTGACGACGCGCATCGCGCGGGCGGCGGAGCCGCTCGAAAACGTCACCATCGTCGAGATCGGCCCCGGCCCCGGCGGCCTGACGCGCGCCTTGCTGGCGCTCGGGGCGGGGCGGGTCGTGGCGGTCGAACGGGACGAACGGGCGCAAACGGCGCTGAACGAGATCGCCGAGCGCTATCCGGGCCGGCTCGAAGTGATCGCGGGCGACGCGCTCAAGGTC
>JBQCFB010000574.1:0-3005 GCA_051959715.1 Pseudolabrys sp. | reverse complement strand
TGCGTCGTCAGGATGCGGTCGCGGCTCGAAATCATGAAGTCCTCCCCATGGGCGTATCTTCGGGCCGGCCCTGGCCGGCATTTGCCGCGACCATACCGGCCTCAGCCATGCTGTACAGAGGTGGGGCGGAATGGCTGCAATAACGCCGGAAATATAATCGCATTGCGGTCGCGGCCCACGCTCCGCATAATTCCCGCCAAATGCGCTGAACAAGCGGCCCGCAGGCCGCGACGGGGAGGTTTCCAGGATGACAGCCGCGGCTCCAGCGGCCGGCGCCATGGGCGTCGTCCCACGCGACTACAACTTCGCGGCCGACGTGCTGGCGCGCAATCTCGCCGCCGGCCGCGCCGACAAGCCGGCCTTCATCGACGGCCGCCACACGCTGACCTATCGCCAGCTCGCCGACCGCGTCGCGCGTTTCGCCGCGGCGCTGCGCGGGCTGGGTCTGCGCCGCGAAGAGCGCGTGCTGATCGCGCTGACCGACACGGTCGACTGGCCGACCGCGTTCCTCGGCTGCCTCAAGGCCGGGATCATCGCCGTGCCGGTGAACACGCTGCTAACCGAGGACGACTACCGCTTCATGCTGACCGACAGCCGCGCGCGCTGCCTGGTCGTCTCCGAGGTGCTGTTTCCGAAGTTCGCGCCGCTGATCGATGCCTGTCCCGATCTCGACCATGTCATCGTCTCGGGCGACAACCCGCACGGCTACCGGCTGTTCGAGGATGTGATCGGCGCCGACGAGCCCGAGGACGTGACGGCGCCGACGACCGGCGACGACATGGCCTTCTGGCTCTACACGTCGGGCTCGACCGGCAAGCCAAAGGGTGCGGTGCATGTGCACGGCAGCCTCAAGCTCACCGCCGACCTCTACGGCACGCCGGTCGCCGGCCTGAAGGAGAGCGACGTCGTCCACTCGGTGGCGAAACTGTTCTTCGCCTACGGCCTCGGCAACGCATTGACGTTCCCAATGATGGTCGGTGCGACGATCGTGCTCAATCCGGACCGTCCGACGCCGGACGGCGTCGCGGCGCTGCTGCGCAAATATCCGGTGACGGTGTTCTTCGGCGTGCCGACGTTCTATGCGGCCTTTCTCGCCAGCGCCAACGCGCCGGCGAAGAACGAGTTGAAACTGCGCCGCTGCCAGTCGGCCGGCGAGGCGCTGCCCGAGAATGTCGCGCGCAAATTCGAGGAGCGCTACGGCATCGAGATTTCCGACGGCCTCGGCACCACCGAGATGCTGCACATTTTCCTGACCAACAGCCCCGGCAACAACAAGTTCGGCACCACCGGAAAGGCGGTGCCAGGCTACGAGATCAGGTTGATGGGCGAGGACGGCCAGCCCGTGCGGCGCGGCGAGATGGGCGAACTCTATGTGCGCGGGCCGACCGCCGCGGCGATGTACTGGAACAACCGCGAGAAATCGCGCGACACGTTCCGCGGCGAATGGACGCGCTGCGGCGACAAGTACATCGAGGACGAGGACGGCTTTTACATCTGCTGCGGCCGCGCCGACGACATGCTGAAAGTGTCGGGCATGTACGTCTCGCCGTTCGAGGTCGAGGCGGCGCTGTCGTCGCATCCGGACGTGCTCGAAGCCGCGGTGGTCGGCTGGTTCGACGAGGAGAGGCTGGTCAAGCCGAAGGCCTTCGTCGTGCTCAAAATGCCGGACAAGGCAACCGAGGCGCTCATCGGCGCGTTGCAGGAGCACGTGAAGCAGAAGCTGGCGCCCTTCAAGTATCCGCGCTGGATAGAGTTCCGCGCCGAATTGCCGAAGACGGCGACGGGCAAGATCCAGCGCTTCAAGCTCAGGGCGGAGGGTGGCGTTTAGGCGGACCGCAGCAATGGTACTTTCCGACTCCGGCCACCTCTCCATCGGGCCGCACAGCCTCGAATATCGTTTCGTCGGCCCGCGCCCGGGCGATTCGCCGACCATCGTCATGCTGCACGAAGGGCTCGGCTGCGTCGGCCTCTGGAGCGACTTTCCCGACAAATTGCAGAAGGCGACCGGCGCCGGGGTCTTCGGCTATTCGCGCGCCGGCTACGGCGCATCGAGTCCGGTAACGCTGCCGCGGCCGCTCAGCTACATGCAGGACGAGGCACGCGACGTCCTGCCGGCGCTGCTCGATGCGATCGGCTTCCGGCGCGGCATCCTGCTCGGTCACAGCGACGGCGCTTCAATCGCCGCAATCTACGCCGGCACGCATCAGGACCATCGCGTCGGCGGTCTCGTCCTGATCGCACCGCACTTCTTTACCGAGGACTCAGGCATCGCCTCGATCGTCGAGGCGAAAAAGGCCTACGAGACGACGGACCTGCGCGCGAAATTGGCGCGCTGGCACAAGGACGTCGACAACGCCTTCCGCGGCTGGAACGGCGCCTGGCTCGATCCAGAATTCCGCAAGTGGGACATCACCGAGCAACTTGCCTATATCCGCGTGCCGATGCTCATCGTGCAGGGCGAGGACGACCAGTACGGCACGGTGAAGCAGATCGAGGCGGCGGAGCGCGAGTGCTACTGCCCGGTCGAGGTCGCGTTGCTGAAGGGCGCGAAACATTCGCCGCAGCGGGAGGCGCCAGAGGCGACCCTTGCGGCGATCACGGACTTCATCGCCAATGTCGGGCGCATGAACGAGTGGGCGCGCGCGGCTTAGCCGTCACCCTGAGGTGCTCGGCGCGCGACGCGCCGAGCCTCGAAGGGTCTCTGACTCTCAGGTCCTTCGAGGCGCGCCTTCG
The DNA here is from genome assembly GCA_051959715.1 of Pseudolabrys sp. Classification (GTDB taxonomy): domain Bacteria; phylum Pseudomonadota; class Alphaproteobacteria; order Rhizobiales; family Xanthobacteraceae; genus Pseudolabrys. Next base: position 272 of record JBQCFB010000574.1, on the reverse strand, counting down.
GCGCGCTCCTCAGGACGACGGGAGAATAAAAAACGGCCGGGACATGCCCGGCCATTTCAACTCATTACTGATGCGAGAAGGCTTATTCCGCCGCCTGCTTGGCCGCGCCGGTGTGTGCGCCGCTGAGATAGTCGACAGCCGCCTGCACGCCGCCCTTCTTGAACGGGATGCGGGCTGCGGCCAGCGCCATCTCGGTGATGCCGAGCGCGCCGATCAGCGTGCCGTCATTGATGTCGCCGAGGTGGCCGATGCGGAAGTACTTGCCGGCATAC
>JBQCFB010000573.1:0-3408 GCA_051959715.1 Pseudolabrys sp. | reverse complement strand
GAACCGGTGAAGGACATCGACGCCGGGCTCCGCGCCCTGGTCGACGACATGTTCGAGACCATGTACGCCGCACCGGGCATCGGGCTTGCCGCCATCCAGATCGGCGTCGCGCAGCGCGTCGTCACGATGGACCTCGCCAAGAAGGATGACGAGAAGGAGCCGCAGGTCTTCATCAATCCCGAGATCGTCTGGGCTTCCGAGGAGAAGTCGATCTACGACGAGGGCTGCCTGTCGATCCCCGAATATTACGAGGAGGTCGAGCGGCCGCAGAAGGTGAAGGTCAAGTATCTCGACCTCGACGGCAAGCAGCACGAGATCGAGGCCGACGGCCTGCTCGCCACCTGCCTCCAGCACGAGATCGACCACTTGAACGGCGTGCTGTTCATCGATCATCTGTCGAAGCTCAAGCGCGACATGGTGATCAAGAAATTCAAGAAGGCGGCCAAGCGCGGCGAGCCGGCGAAATTCGCCGAGGACAAAGAACCGTCGCATCATATTGGATAGCGTCTCGCCGTCATCCTGAGGCGCGAGCCTCGAAGGATGACGGGCACGGCCTCGGCCGTCGCCCTTCGAGGCTCGGCCTTCGGCCGAGCGCCTCAGGATGACGGGTTGAGGTTCGAGTCTGTTTCGCCGAAGCTGATCAAGAGTTCTCTGGTCCATCGCATGCCTCTCCGTCTCGTCTTCATGGGCACGCCGGATTTCGCGGTGCCGAGCCTCGTCGAACTCGCGGCGCGCGGGCACGACATCGCCGCGGTCTATACGCGCGCGCCCAAGCCCGCCGGCCGCGGCATGGACATGCAGGTCACGCCGGTCGAGCGCGAGGCGCGGCGGCTCGGCCTGCCCGTGTTCACGCCGAAGACCTTGCGCGACGCCGAGGCGCAGGCGGCTTTCGCGGCGCATGAGGCCGACGCGGCCGTGGTCGTCGCCTACGGGCTGATCCTGCCCAAGGCGGTGCTCGATGCGCCAAAGCTCGGCTGCTTCAACGTGCACGCTTCGCTCTTGCCGCGCTGGCGCGGCGCAGCGCCGATCAACCGCGCGGTGATGGCGGGCGACGCGGAGTCGGGCGTCACCATCATGCGGATGGACGAGGGGCTCGACACCGGCGCCATGGCGATGATCGAGCGGATGCCGATCGCCGCTGATATGACGGCCGGCGATCTGCACGACGCCCTGGCGCCGCTCGGCGCCGACCGGATGGCGCGCGCGCTTGCCGCCGCCGAGCGCTCGTCGCTGACGCTGACGCCGCAGCCGGCGGATGGCGTCACCTATGCGGAGAAGATCTCGAAGTCCGAGACGCGCATCGACTGGACGAAACCATGGCGCGCGGTGCACGACCACATTCGCGGCCTGTCGCCGTTTCCCGGCGCCTGGTTCGAGCTCGACGGCGTGCGCGTGAAGGTGCTGCGCACGACCAGGGGCGAAGGGTCGGGCGCACCCGGCGCGGTGCTCGACGAAAAGCTCACCATCGCCTGCGGCGACGGCGCGGTGCGGCTGACGCAGGTGCAGCGCGCCGGCAAGCAGCCGATGAGCGCGGAGGATTTCCTGCGCGGCACGAAAGTCGGGAAGGGCGCGCGTGTCGGCTGACGCGCGCGGTCACGCGGCGTGGAAGCTCGCCCAGTGATGGCGGCGCGCCTCGACGAATTCGGCGAGGTCGGCATCGGTCACCTTGAGGAGGTCGGTGTGGCCGAAGCCCTTGGCGTAGTCGAGCAGCGAGATCACTTCCGGCGTGATGCGCAGCAGCGGCATCGCCGCCGGGTCCGGCGGCGGCATGATCCTGTATTCCGGGTAGCGCCTGAAGATGAGCTCGCTGGCGTGCTCGCGTTCGCCGGGATCGGTCGACACTTCCGCGCGCGCGGCGATCGACAGGCCCTTGATCTGGAGGGGCTGCGGATAGTCGTTGGCGATGGACAGCGAGACGCGCGGGTCGCGGACGATGTTCGCGTATTTCTGGCCATCGCGCGCGACCACGCAATAGATGATCAGCCCGTCATTGGCATAGCCGACGACGGTCGATTGCGGCCAGCCGTCCGGACGGTTGGTGGCGATGGCCATGATGCGATGCTGGTCGAGCAGCTCGATGGTGCGGCGCTTGAATTCGTGCTTCATGGGGCGGCCCTTCTGGCGACGTGCGTTTATAGGAAGCGCGCCGGTGGGCGGGTTTGAGGTGGATCAAGGGTGCCGCGCTACAAGCTGACCATCGAGTATGACGGCGCGCCGTTCTCCGGCTGGCAGATCCAGGCGGATCGCGTCACCGTGCAGGGCGTGCTGACGGCCGCGGTCGCGGCGCTCGCCGGGGAGCTCACATTGGTGCAGGGCGCCGGCCGCACCGATGCCGGCGTGCACGCCAAGGCGCAGGTCGCGCATGTCGATCTCGCACGCGAATGGGAGACCGACACGATCCGCGACGCGCTCAACGCGCACTTGCGGCCGCATCCGGTCGCGGTGCTTGCGGCCGAGGGCGTCGACGACGATTTCAATGCGCGCATGTCGGCGATCAAGCGGCACTACCGCTATGTCATCGTCAACCGGCGGCCGCCTTTGACGCTCGAGCAGGGGCAGGCCTGGCGCATCCCGCGCCGGCTCGACGAGAAGGCGATGCATGCGGCCGCGCAGCGCCTCGTCGGCAAGCACGACTTCACCACCTTCCGCTCCACCGAATGCCAGGCCAAGTCGCCGGTGAAGACGCTCGACCAGCTCGATGTCGTGCGCGAGGGCGACCGCGTCCACGTCATCGCCTCGGCGCGCTCGTTCCTGCACAACCAGGTGCGCTCGATGGTCGGCTCGCTCGCCAATGTCGGCGACGGCAAGTGGAGCGCCGACGATCTCGCCGGAGCGCTCGCCGCGCGCGACCGCGCCGCCTGCGGCCAGGTGGCGCCGCCGGACGGGCTTTATCTCATGCGCGTCGATTACCCCTGACTCTTCGGGAACAATCGCGCCCGCCACGCTTCATAGTCGGGGGGCTTTCGAGAGGAGCCAAGCGATGAGCACGACCCACGGTTCGGCTGTCTGGTCCGGCGGCATCAAGGACGGCAAGGGCGCGATCTCGACCAAGAGCGGCGCGCTGAAGGATTACCCGTACGGCTTCTCCAGCCGCTTTGAGGGCAAGCCGGGCACCAACCCGGAAGAGTTGATCGGCGCGGCGCATGCCGGCTGCTTCACCATGGCGCTGTCGCTCATCCTCGGCGAGGCCAAGCTCACGGCGGAGAAGATGGAGACCCAGGCTGACGTCACGCTGGAGAAGCAGGCCGACGGCTTCGCCATCACCGCGGTCCACCTGACGTTGAAGGCGAAGATTCCCGGCGCCGACGAGAAGACGTTTCAGGAGTGCGCTGCCAAAGCCAAAGCCGGCAGCCCGGGGGCGAAGCTGCTCAACTCCAAGATCACGCTGGACGCGAAGCTGGAGGGGTG
>JBQCFB010000572.1:0-4134 GCA_051959715.1 Pseudolabrys sp. | reverse complement strand
TCGGGCGCGCCGATGACCGACAGCATCAGCGCGGCGTCGCCGACGCTGCGCGTGAGCGGGCCCTGATGCGCCAGCACGCCGAACGGCGAGGCCGGCCAGGCCGGCACGCGGCCGTAGCTCGGCTTGATGCCGAAGACGCCGGTGAAGGCGGCGGGGATGCGGATCGAGCCGGCGCCGTCCGTGCCGAGATGCAGGACGCCGAGATTGAGCAGCGCCGCCGCCGCCGCGCCGCCGGACGAGCCGCCGGTGGTGCGGTCGCGCGCCCACGGATTGCGCGTCACGCCGGTGAGCGGCGAATGGCAGACGCCGATCCAGCCCCAGTCCGGCAAGGTCGTCTTGCCGAGAAAGACCGCGCCCTGCGCACGCAGATGCGCGACCGCGGGCGCATCGGCCGCGGCCGGCTTGTCCGGTGTCGTGCACGAGCCCTTGCGCGACGGCACGCCGGCGACGTCGATGTTGTCCTTGATCGTCGCCGGCAGTCCGTCGAGGCGGCCGGCAGGCTCGCCCTTCGCCCAGCGCGCTTCCGAGGCTTTCGCGGCGGCGAGCGCCGTGTCCGCCTCGACGCGGACGAATGCATTGACCGCCGGCTCGCACGTCTCGATGCGGGCCAGGGCATTGGCAACCACTTCGACCGGCGACAGCGCCTTGCGGCGGTAGAGGTCGATGAGTTCGTAGGCGGTGAGCGCGGCAATGTCGGCAGCGGGCATGGCGGGACCCCGGGGATGCCGCCATTGTGGCGGCAGCGGGGTGACTTGAAACTAGAAAATTTTTCTATATAGATAGAGCACGAACGGCATTTTTGGAATATATTTCTGTATTTGCCGGAAACGCGACCAAGAAATACTGGAAACAGCCGAGTTCAGAGCATGGACGCCATCGACCGCAAGATCCTCGCCGTGGTGCAGCAGGACGCCTCCCTGTCGGTGGCCGAGATCGGCCAGCGCGTGGGCCTGTCCTCGACGCCGTGCTGGAAGCGGCTCCAGAAGCTCGAGGCCGAGGGCGTGATCACCCGCCGCGTCGCCATTGTCGATCAGGAGAAGATCGGGCTCGGCATCACCGTGTTCGTCTCGGTCGAGACCGGCGACCATTCGCAGGACTGGCTCAAGCGCTTCGCCGAGACGGTCGCCGCCATGCCGCAGGTGATGGAGTTCTACCGCATGGCCGGCGACGTCGACTACATGCTGCGCGTCGTCGTCCGCGACATGCAGAGCTACGACGCGTTCTACAAGAAGCTGATCGAGACGGTGCCGTTGAAGAACGTCACGTCGCGCTTCGCCATGGAGCGGATCAAGCAGACGACGGCGCTGCCGATCGTCGAGCCGGCGAAGGCCGCGTCAGCGGCTTGAGAGAGCACGCCTCGGCGGCCTAGGAGCCGCACTTCGTGGTGCTGGTCGGATAGGTCGGCGCCGAGATGCGCGGCATCATGTACATCTGGTCGGACAGGGTCAGCGTGCCGGTGATCGTGTGGCCGACGACCGGCTTGTAGGCGTAGCTCACCTGCGCCAGAATCAATTGCGTGTTCGCGATCTGCAAGTCGGCCGGCACGGAGATCGCCGCGCCGGTGCCGCCATTGCGCGTCGCCTGCCACTTGGTGGTGACGGCCTTGTTGGCGTCGATCGAGAGGCACGACACCGTCATCTTCAGGTTCGACGCCGAATACGGCATGATGATCGCGCTCGACGCGTCGAGAATGTTGCTCATGTCGGTCGACGAGATCGCCGTCGATTGCGCGACGAGGTTGGCGAGCGTCGCCGAGGTGAGGCTGACCTTGCGGTCGACCGCGACGCCGTCCGACACTTCCACGCAGCCGAAATAGAGCGTGATCATCATCGGCGCCACCAGCGCGAACTCGAGCGCCGAGACGCCGCGCCGGTCGCGCGCGAAGCGGATCACCCGTTGAATGGCGCGCATCATCAGCAGCCACCCGTGGTCGAATAGGGCTCGTTCTTGAACACCGCGGAGGCCGCGAGGAGCCGGTAATTGCCGGAAAGGTTCGACAAATTGTCGCCGAGCAGCGAGACGTAGATCGGCCATTTGTAATAGAGCGAGACCACCTGGATGCAGCCGGGGCCGCCCAGCGTGTAGCCGACCTTCGAGGCGTCGAACTGGTTGTTGGTGACCGGCTGCGCGCCGCTGATCGCGCCGAACGTCGAGTAGCTCTTGACGTCGACATAGACGCCGCCGGCGCAGTCGAACAGGCCGGCAATGCGGTTGCACACCTGGGTCTTGAACTGGTCGGCGGTGTAGTTCGCGGTCTGCGCCTGGCCGGTCATGATCAGCCGCGCCGAATCCGCGACCGCGGCTTCCAGCGTCTGCCCGGCATAGAACACCAGCGCCGATTCGATGATGGCGAAGGTCAGCGCCAGGAACGGCAGCGCGACGAAGGAGAATTCGACGGCCGTCGCGCCGTCCTGCCGGCGGGCGAAGCGGCGCAACGCGCGCACCGGCCGCAGTGCGAGCATGCGGCGGGCGATGCGGTTGCGCGGCGGCTTGGACATCGAAAAGTGCTCGGACGGTGAAATCAGGCCGGTTTTAGCAGCCGGAACTTTGGAATCCGTTGCCCCGTTGCGGCGAAACGGCGCCCTCGCATTCAGCGCGCGTTAACCGAGGGTCACTTGCTCGGCGTCGCGGCCTCGCGGTTGCGCACGCCGCTCTGCTGTAGCGTGTTGTTGAAGTAGGTCACCCCGTCGCCGAGCGTGATGCGCCGCTCGCACACGGGCGCGCAGCTGTAGGATTCGCGCTCCATGCCGCGATAGACGACGACGAGGTCCGCGCTCTTGGGCGCGACCACCTCGATGTTGTGGGTGAGCACGACCCGGCCGTTCCGGTCGAGCGCCATCATGTTGGTGGCGCCGAAGCCCTTTCCGGTGAGCACGAGGATGCCGCCCGGCTGGAGCGTCGCGTCGGCGATCAGCGGGTTGCCGATGACGATGGTGGCGACGCCGTCGGGCAGGCGCATGATCCGCGCCTCGTCGACATTGACGTTGACGGTATCCGCCAGGGCGGCGACGGGGCCGATGGCGCCGAGCGCCAGCGCGAACGCTGCCGCGAGCCGCAGGCGGCGGCAGGACTTGGGCCAGGACACGGCCGACATCGCACTCTCCGATACGCTACACGAACGCGAACAAAAGGCGTGGCGGAACAGTCATCCCGCCTCCGGCGATTTGACTGCAAAGAAGTGAACGAACTGCAAAGACTTGTCGCGGCCGCCCCCGCCCCGCCTCACTTGCGGAACGGATAGACCATCTGCCCGACGAAGTTGCCGGGGAAGTCGTGGTCGTCGATGCCATAGGCCTGCGGCAGCTCGTTCTTGGGCATGTACCAGGTGCCGAACAGGATATCGAGGACCGGGAAGGTGCTGGCGAAGTTCTTGTTGCCGCCCTTCTCCAGCGGCGTGTGGTGCCAACGGTGAAACACCGGGCTCGCCAGCACGTATTTGAACGGGCCGAGATCCCATTTCAGGTTGGCGTGCACGAAGGCGGAATGCGCCGTGGTGAAGGGGCCGATCCACAGCATGACGTTCGGCGAGATGCCGACGAGCAGGAGTATCACGTCGACGGCGACGCTGCCGAGGAACAGGTTGATCGGGTGGAAGCGCGCCGCCGAGATCCAGTCGAGATCTTCCGAGGAATGGTGCACCGCGTGGTATTTCCAGAGGCTGGGGCCGTGGAAAAGACGGTGATTCCAGTACATCAGCAGATCGGACGCGATCAGGAAGATGATCGCCTGGAGCCACAAGGGCAGGCGCGACAGCGGCCCGTGGCCGTTCTCGTAGAAGTCCATCAGCGGCTGGGCGCCGTGAATGTTGAAGAACAGCGCGGCGCCGACGATCAGCAATCCGATGCGCACGAAACGCGCGCCGACCGGGATCATGATCCAGTAGGTGACGTCGGTGATGATCTCGCGCTTGCGCCACCATGGGCCGCTTGGGTTGCAGGCCGACCAATGCGTCAGCACCGCGAAGACGATGCCGAGCACGATCGTGATCGGCAGGATCTTGAGGACGGTTTGCCCCGCGACTTCGAGGACGCCGATCAGTTCCACGATCATGGCTTTGCAAATTCCGTGAGTGCCTGCCGACTGGTATCGATCCACCGCGGTTAAGGGCGGGTGAAATCGACGTGCGCAAAGCGC
>JBQCFB010000571.1:0-2387 GCA_051959715.1 Pseudolabrys sp. | reverse complement strand
CATGATCGCGTTCTTCTTCACGATGCCGACCAGCATGACGATGCCGATCATGGCGATGACCGACAGGTCCATCTTGAACAGCATCAGCGTCAGGATGGCGCCGATGCCGGCCGACGGCAGGCCGGAGATGATCGTGATCGGATGGATGAAGCTCTCGTAGAGGATGCCGAGAACGACGTAGGCCGCGAAGATCGCCGCGAGGATCAGGATGCCCTGCCCGCGCAAACTATCCTGGAACACCTGCGCCGTGCCCTGGAAGCCGGTCGAGATCGTCGCCGGCAGCCGCTCTTCGCGCTCGAGCTGCTGGATGGCGTCGACCGCCTGACCAAGCGCGAAGCCCGGCGCGAGGTTGAACGAGATCGTCACCGCCGGCTGCTGGCCCTGGTGGTTGATCTGCAGCGGCCCGACCGTCGGCACGAAATGCGTCACGGCCGACAGCGGCACCACCGTGCCGTTCGTGGTCTTCAGGTGAAGCCGGTTGAGATCGGCCGCGCTCGCCCGGTACTGCGGCATGCTCTCCAGGATGACCTGGTAATCGTTGGCAGGCGTATAGATGGTCGCGACCTGGCGCGTGCCGAAGGCGTTGTAGAGCTCCTGCCTGACCTGATCGACGCTGACGCCGTAAACCGCCGCCTTCTCGCGGTCGACGTCGACCGTGATCTGCGGATTCTTGATGTAGAGGTCGGTCGTGACGTCGAGCAGGCCCGGGATCTTCGCAATCTTGTCGCGCAGCTCAGGCGCCAGCTTGTAGAGCGCGTCCGTGTCGTTCGATTGCAGCGTGTACTGGTACTGGCTCTTGTTCAGCCGGCCGCCGAGATTGATGTTCTGGATTGGCTGGAAGAAGATCTCGATGCCGACGACGGTGTTCGCGTTCTTGCGCAGGCGCGCAATGATCGTCTGGAGCTTGTCGCGTTCCCGTTGCGGCTTGAGCGCCACCAGGATGCGGCCCGAGTTGAGCACCGAGTTCGGGCCGCCGCCGCCGATGGTCGAGTTCACGTATTCGACCGCGGGGTCCTTGCGGATGAGATCGGCGACCTTGCGCTGGTGGTCGGCCATCGCGTCGAAGGAGATGTCAGTCCGCGCCTCGGTGATGCCGAGCAGGTAGCCGGTGTCCTCGGTCGGGAAGAAGCCCTTCGGCACCGCGATGTAGAGCCAGATCGTGGCGACGAAAGTGCAGAGCGTCACCACCAGCATGACGAACTTCACCGACAGGACGCGGTCGAGCGACCACGTATAGGCGCCGAGCATCCGCTCGAACACCCATTCGAACGTCCGCAGCACGACGTTCTGCTTCTCCTCCTCGCCGGGATGATGGCCCTTGAGCACGCGGGCGCACAGCATCGGCGTGAGCGTCAATGACACGAAGCCGGACACCACGATGGCGACCGAGACCGAGACCGCGAATTCGCGGAACACGCGCCCGACCATGCCGCCCATCAGCAGCACCGGGATGAACACGGCGATCAGCGAGAAGGTGATCGACAGGATGGTGAAGCCGATTTCGCGCGAGCCCTTCAGCGCCGCCTCGTAGGGCCGCATGCCGCCTTCGATATGGCGGACGATGTTCTCCAGCATGACGATGGCGTCGTCGACGACGAAGCCGACCGACAGGGTCAGCGCCAGTAGCGTCATGTTGTTGATGGAGAAATTGAACATGTACATCGACGCGAAGGTGCCGACGAGCGACACCGGCACGGCGAGCGCGGGAATGATCGTGGCTGACACTTTCCGCAGGAACAGGAAGATGACCATGATCACGAGGCAGATCGCGATCCCCAGCGTCTCCTTGACGTCGGACACGGCGTCGCGGATCGACGTCGAGCGGTCGAACAGCGGCTGCATCCGGATCGATGGCGGCACCTGCGCGCGCAGTTGCGGCAGCTTGTCGCGCACCATGTCGACGACTTCGACCGTGTTGGCGTCGGGCTGGCGCTGGATGGCGAGCACGATGGCGCGCGCGTCGTTGAACCACGAGGCGACCTTGTCGTTCTCGACGCTGTCGATCACGCGGGCGACCTGGTTGAGCTTGACCGGTGCGCCGTTGCGATAGGCGACGATCACGTCGCGGTAGTCGGCCGCCTTCGGAATGGCGCCGGTTGCGAGCAGCGTCACCGCTTCGCTCTGGCCTTGCAGCACACCGACCGGGGTCGACGAGTTCGCCTTGGCGACGACGTTGCGGATGTCGTCGAGCGCGATGTTGCGCGCCGCGGCCGCGCCCGGATCGACCTGGACGCGCACGGCGAATTTCTGTGCGCCGTAGACCAGCACCTGGGCGACACCGGGCAATTGCGAAATGGTCGGCGCCAGCACCGTCTCGGCGTATTCGTCGATCTTCGACAGCGGCAGCGTGTCCGAGCGCATCGACACGTAGAGGACGGGGAAGTCGC
>JBQCFB010000570.1:0-7911 GCA_051959715.1 Pseudolabrys sp. | reverse complement strand
CTTGCCGGCGACCGCCGTGTCCTTCTTCGGCTTCTCGGCGTCGAGGATATTGACTTCCTTCGCCAGCCGCTCGATCGCCGCCAGATTGCGCTTTTCCTTGAAGTAATCCGCCGTCGCCTCGATGACGGTCTCGCCGATCTGGTCCAGCGCATCCATCTCGGCGACAGCTTCCTCGTCGCCCTTGGCCACCTTCAGTGCCGCATCGTGAAAAGCCCTCCACGATCCATAGCCACGCGCCAATGACAGCGCCGTCGTGTCGCCGACATGGCGGATGCCGAGCGCATAGATGAAGCGGTCGAGGCCGATTTCGCGGCGGCTGTTGATGGCGTCGAACAGATTGCGCACCGAGACTTCGCCGTAACCTTCTTCCTCCAGCAATTCCTTCTTGTGTTTGCGTTCCAGCGTGAAGATGGCCGCCGGCTCCTTCACCCATCCCTTCTCGTAGAACAGCTCGATCTGCTTCTCGCCCAGACCGTCAATGTCGAAGGCGCGGCGTGACGCGAACAGCTTCAGATGTTCGACAGCCTGCGCCCGGCAGATGAAGCCGCCGGTGCAGCGGCGCACCGCATCGAGCCTCCCCCCCGCCGCGTCATGTTCGCGAACCGCTTCGCTGCCGCATACGGGACACTCGGTGGGAAACTTGTAGGCCTTCGCGCTCTTCGGCCGCTTGTCGATGACGACATCGACCACCTGCGGAATGACGTCGCCGGCACGCTGGATCACGAGCGTGTCACCGATGCGGATGTCGCGGCCTTCGCGCAAGGGCTCGCCGTCGCCGCCAATGCCCTTGATGTAGTCCTCGTTGTGCAGCGAGACGTTCTGCACGATGACCCCACCGACTCCGACCGGCTCAAGCTTGCCGACCGGCGTGAGCGCGCCGGTGCGGCCGACCTGGATTTCGATGTCCTTCAGCACGGTGATCGCGCGTTCGGCGGGGAACTTGTGCGCGATGCCCCAGCGCGGCGTGCGCGACACGAAGCCCAGCCGTTCCTGCCAATCGAGGCGGTCGACCTTGTAGACGACGCCGTCGATATCGTAGTCGAGATGCGAGCGCTGCTCCTCGATGTTGCGATGGAACGCGATCAGCTGGTCGACGGAATGAACGAGTTTCGTCAGCGGATTGGTCTTGAAGCCGCAGGTCTCGAACCACTTGATCACGCCGGTCTGGGTATCGCGCGGCATGTCGCTCATCTCGCCCCAGGCGTAAGCAAAGAAGCCGAGCGGACGCGACGCTGTGATGGCAGGGTCCTTCTGGCGCAATGATCCGGCAGCCGTGTTGCGCGGATTGACGTAGAGTTCGCCACCGGCCGCCTTCTGGCGCTCGTTGAGCGCGAGAAAGGCCTTTTTGGTCATGTAGACCTCGCCGCGCACCTCGGTAACACGCGGAATGTTGCGGCCATGGAGTGTCTTCGGCACGTCGTCGATGGTGCGGATGTTGGCGGTGACGTCCTCGCCTTCCTGGCCGTCGCCGCGCGTCGCCGCGGCGACGAGCTCGCCGTCCTCGTAGCGCAGCGACATGGACAGGCCGTCGATCTTCGGCTCGGCCGAGAAATCGATCTTGGCGTCCTCGTCGAGCTTGAGGAAGCGGCGGATACGGCCGACGAAATCGACGACGTCCTCCTCGGCAAAGGCATTGTCGAGCGACAGCATCGGCACGGCGTGACGGATCTTGGCGAAGCCGCGCGCCGGCGCCGCGCCGACTTTCAGGGAAAGAGATTCCAGCGTGCGCAGCTCGGGGAAGCGCGCCTCGATGGCGTTGTAGCGCTTGCGCAGGTCGTCGTAGTCGGCGTCGGTGATGGACGGCCGGTCGTCCTGGTAGTAGCGCTTATCGTGCTCGCCGATCTCCTTGGTGAGCCGCGCGTACTCTTCTCCTGCCTGTTTCTTGGTCAACAGGTCGACGGGCGTCTTGTCGGTACGGATTTTGGATTTGGCCATGGCACTGACGTTACACCGCGGCGCCGGCGCGCGGCACCCTACCCCGCCGCCTTGATCAGCCGCTCGGCGGCGGCGCGGGCCTCGTTGGTGATCTCGGCGCCGGCGAGCATGCGGGCGATCTCCTCGCGCCGGCTCGCCGCCGCCACCTCCGTCACGCGCGTCGCGACGCGCTTGCCCTTATCGAGCGCGTCCTTCGAGATGACGTAATGGCGCTGCGCCTGCGCCGCCACCTGCGGCGCGTGCGTCACCGCCAGCACCTGCACGCCGCGCGCGAGCCGCGCCAGCCGCGAGCCGATCGCGTCCGCCACCGCGCCGCCGACGCCGGGATCGATTTCGTCGAAGACGAGCGTCGGCGCTGAGCCGCGGTCGGCCAGCACCACCTTGAGCGCCAGCAGGAACCGTGCGAGTTCGCCGCCGGAAGCGATCTTCATCAACGGCCCCGGCTTGGTGCCCGGATTGGTCTGCACCCAGAATTCGACGCGGTCGATGCCGTTCGGACCGGCCGCTTCGGCGTCGCTGACGATCTCGGTGGTGAAGCGTGCGCGCTCGAGCTTGAGCGGCTTCAGTTCGCCCTTGACCGCCTTGTCGAGCGCCGTGCCGGCTTTCAACCGCGCCTTCGACAGCGCCTCGGCGCCTTTCCGGAAGTCCGCATCGGCGGCGGCGGCGGCCGCACGCAACGTCTTCAGCTTCTCCTCGCCGGCATCGATGAGGCCAATGTCGTCGCGGTAGCGCTGAGCCAGCGCCGCGAGGTTGTCGACGGGAACGTTGTACTTGCGGCCCGCGGCGCGCAGCGCGAACAGCCGCTCCTCGATGCGCTCGAGCTCGGCCGGGTCGTAGTCGGCGGCGCGCAATGCCGCCTCGAGATGCGCGCGCGTCTCTTCCAGCGCGTTGAGCGCGACGTCGAGCGACTTGACCGACGACTCGACCAGCGCGGGCGCCTGCGTGGCGCGGCGCTCGAGGCGGCGAATGGCGGCGGCGAGCGCCGGCACGGCCGAGTTCGAGCCGGCGAGCGCGTCGTACGCCTCGCGCAGATCGCCGGCGACCTTCTCCGACTGCATCATGGTCGTGCGGCGGTCGGCGAGGGTCGTCTCTTCGCCGGCCTGCGGCGCCAATTTGTCGAGCTCGGCGACGGCATGGCGCAGCCAGTCGGCTTCGCGGCGGGCGCGCTCGACCTCGGCCGCATGCGCTTCGGCCGCTTCGAGCGTCTCGCGCCGCGCGTTCCACAAGGCCTCGACGCGCGCCGCGTCGGCTTCGAGCCCGCCATAGGCATCGAGCAGGCGGCGATGCGTGGCGGCGTCGACCAGCGCGCGGTCGTCATGCTGGCCGTGGATCTCGACCAGCGCCTGGCCGAGCTGCTTGAGCACTTGCACGCTCACCGGCTGGTCGTTGACGAAGGCGCGCGTGCGCCCGTCACCCAGTTGCGCGCGGCGCAGGATCAGCTCGTCCTCCTCGGCGATGTCGTTGGCCTTGAGGATGGCGCGCGCCGGATGGTTGCGGCGCAATTCGAACACGGCGGTCACCTGCCCCTGCTCGGCGCCCTGCCGAACCAGCGACTGGTCGCCGCGGCCGCCCAACGCCAGCGCAAAGGAGTCGAGCAGGATCGACTTGCCGGCGCCGGTCTCGCCGGTGAGCACGGCGAGCCCCGCGGCGAAATCGATGTCGAGCTTGTCGATCAGGACGATGTCGCGGATCGATAATCGGGAGAGCATGGCTGTGGCCAGTCTAGAAGCCCGTCATGCCCGGCCTTGTGCCGGGCATCCACGTCTTCGAATCGTGCCCAGCCTAAAGACGTGGATGGCCGGGACAAGCCCGGCCATGACGCTGTGAATCGCTTTGGAGACGGCCAGGAACTAGCCCAGCCCGACCTTCTTGAACGCCTTGCTGATCCAGGAGCCCTTGTTCTCGGACGGCTCGCGGCCGCCGGACTTCACCAGCGCATAGGCGGACTTGTACCAGGTGCTGTCGGGGAAGTTATGGCCGAGCACGGCGGCGGCGGTCTGCGCCTCGTCGACGATGCCGAGCGCCATATAGGACTCGGTCAGGCGCTCCAGCGCCTCCTCGACGTGGCGCGTCGTCTGGTACTTCGTCACCACGACCTTGAAGCGGTTGATGGCGCCGGTGTAGTCGCGCTTCTCGAGATAGTAGCGGCCGACCTGCATCTCCTTGCCGGCGAGCTGGTCGCGCGCCACTTCAATCTTCTGCTTGGCGTTGCTCGCGTACTCGCTGTCCGGATATTTGCGGATCACCTCGTCGAGCGCGGCGAGCGCCTTGTCGGTCTGGTCCTGGTCGCGCGTGATGTCCGGGATCTGGTCGTAATAGGACGAGCCGATCAGGAATTGCGCGTAGGCCGCGTCCGGCGTGCCGGGATGAAGCGTGATGTAGCGCTTGGCGGCGGCAACGCACTCGTCATACGAGCCGCTCTGGTAATACGAGTAGGCCGACATGATGAGCGCCTTGCGCGCCCATTCCGAATAGGGGTGCTGACGGTCGACCTCTTCGAACTTCTTGACCGCTTCCTTCGGCTTGCGCTCGGAGTTGAGGTAGTAGAGGCCCTCGTTGTAAAGCCGGTCGGCCGGCTCGTCGGGCGGGTTGTCGTCCTTGCTGCCGAACAGGTTCCAGCCGCCGAAATCGGACAGGCCCGAGAAGCTCGAGCACGCGCCCAAGCTCAAGGCCACGAGCACGACCGCGCCGACGCGCGTCAACGGGCGCCGAATTCCGGCTGGCGGCGAAGAGCTCATACGCGTGACATCCCCGAATTGTCTCGACACCGTCTGCGGCCCATGGCCGCCGCCCCCCGACTTGGCACCCGCCGGTCTCAGGCGGACCGATTTAGACGAAAACGCGCGGCGCCGCCAAGCGATTAGGCCGACATTCGGCCCGGATTAAGGCGATGAAAAGGGCCGAAAACGCGGTGATTCAGGTCTTGTCCGGGCCATAGGCCGGGACGACCACCCCCGCGGCCTTGGCCCGCCCGCGCCGCGCCGGCATCTCCGCCGCCTCGACGACGCGCCAGGCGCTCGTGTCGGCCATCAGGGCCGACAGCACCGCGTGATTGAGCTTGTGGCCGCCACGCACCGTCTTGTAGGCGGCAATCAGCGGCAGGCCGGCCAGCGCCAGGTCGCCGACCGCATCGAGCACCTTGTGGCGCACGAACTCGTCGGCAAAGCGCAGGCCTTCCGGATTGAGGACGCGGTCCTCGCTGACCACGAGCGTGTTCTCGAACGAGGCGCCGAGCGCATAGCCCGCGCTCCACAGTTTGGCGACGTCCTTCATGAAGCCGAAGGTGCGCGCGCGCGCGATCTCGGTGCGGAAGCTGTTCGGCTCGATGTCGAGCGACAGCGCCTGCTTGCCGATGAGCGGATGATCGAATTCGATCTCGGCCTCGACGCGGAAGCCGTGCTCGTAGGGGCGCAGTTCGCCGAATGACTTGTCGGTGGCGACGCGCACGGGCTTGAGCACTTCGATGAAGCGGCGCGGCAGCGCGCGCTGCGTCAAGCCGGCCTGATCGAGCGCATCGACGAAGGCGGCGGCGCTGCCGTCCATGATCGGCACTTCGGGGCCGTCGATCTCGATGACGACGTTGTCGACGTTGAGGCCGCGCAGCGCGGCGAGGATGTGCTCCGCGGTCGAGCACAGCGGGCCCTTGGCGTCGCCGAGCACGGTGGCGAATTCAGTCGCGGTGACGGCGCGCACGTCGGCGCGCACTTCGCGCTCGAGCGAACCGTCGGCACCGATGCGCTGGAAAATGATTCCGGTGTCGTCGTCGCCCGGATTGAGCGTGAGCGTGACGGGCTGGCCGGAATGGACGCCGATGCCAGAGATGGCAACCGGTCCGCGCAGCGTCGTTTGCTTAGCGCCTTTCATCCACCCTCAATCCGCCGGATCAACGTTCGAACCGTGCGGTCCCCATACACCCCTCACGGGGTCACATTTCAGCCCTATCGCCGAGCACCCAGAGATGTGACGGCAAAGTCCCCCCGGACCGGAAAAGTCCGTTTCGTTGCTGAAACTTAGGCTTTAGACGGTGCTTCTCCAACTCACGCTTTCTTACCGACTGTTACTCTTTTTTGCCGCATTTCGCCGGTCGCAGTCAGCACCTGCCTACCGTTTACGTTACCCCGAAATCCTTGCCCGGTTGCAAACACAGGGGGCCGGCCGGACCTCGCACCTTTGACGGCATAATCTCCCTGTCGATCAATCACTTAAGACCCGTGCCGCAGGGCCAAAAAGCAGCGGCCCCGCAGTCCAGGACTGCGGGGCCGCGGGTTGTATCGGACGTGGGCCTAATTCGCCTGGCGGCGGAGGAAGGCCGGGATGTCGAGTTGGTCGTCCTCGGGCGAGTTATGCACAGCCGCCTGCCGTCCATGGGGGTCGAGCCCCTGCGGCGCCGGGCGGCGGGCATATTCCGAGACCGGCTCGGCGCGCCCTTCCGGCTGGCGCGCGGTCGGGCGCTGCGGCTGCTCGTACTGCGGCATGGTCCGGGCGGTGCGCGGCGCCTGCGGCGCTTCCGGCTCGTCCGAACGGCGGCCGAGGCCCACGGAGGCCAGCCGCTGCATCAGCGACTTGCGGCGCTCCTCGGGGTGGTGCTCGGCCGGCTGGCCCTGCTTCTCCATCATGGCGCGAGCCGGCAGCGGCAGTTCGTCGATGCGCGGCATGC
This sequence comes from Pseudolabrys sp., assembly GCA_051959715.1. Classification (GTDB taxonomy): domain Bacteria; phylum Pseudomonadota; class Alphaproteobacteria; order Rhizobiales; family Xanthobacteraceae; genus Pseudolabrys. Next base: position 1,319 of record JBQCFB010000570.1, on the reverse strand, counting down.
GCGGCGCGCGCATCACGCGTTCCGCCGGCGGCGGCACAAAGGTCGGCGCGGGCGGCTCCATCGCGGGCGGCGCTTCCGGCTCCGGCTGGTCGAACAGCGACGGCTTCATCGGCTTCGGACGGATCGAGACTTCGTCGATCGCGGTCTGCGGCAGGATCGCAGCGGCGACGGCGGCGTGCGCGGCCGACTCGACCGACGCGGCCGCATTGGCGATCGCCTGGTTCGGAATCGGCGGCGCGACCGGCGCGTGCACGGCGGCGGCCGGCTGCTGATGCACCTGCGGCTGCGCGGGCATGCGGCGCGGATCGTTGCGCATCTTGCCGGCGAGCGCCTTGAGCGCGTCTTCGGTCGGGCCCTGGTCGCGCATGCGGCCGGTATTGTCGATGCCGGTGGCGACGACGGAGACGCGGATGATGCCGTCGAGGCTCTCGTCGAAGGTGGCGCCGACGATGATGTTGGCGTCCTGATCGACTTCCTCGCGGATGCGGGTCGCGGCTTCGTCGACCTCGTACAGCGTCAGGTCCTTGCCGCCGGTGATCGAGATCAGCAGGCCCTTCGCGCCCTTCATCGAGGCGTCGTCGATCAGCGGGTTCGAGATCGCGGCTTCGGCGGCGGTCAGCGCGCGCTTCTCGCCGGAGGCCTCGCCCGTGCCCATCATCGCCTTGCCCATCTCGCGCATGACGGCGCGGACGTCGGCGAAGTCGAGATTGATCAGGCCTTCCTTGACCATGAGGTCGGTGATGCAGGCGACGCCCGAGTAAAGCACCTGGTCGGCCATCGCGAAGGCGTCGGCGAAGGTGGTCTTCTCGTTGGCCACCCGGAACAGGTTCTGGTTCGGGATGATCAGGAGCGTGTCGACAACCTTGTGGAGCTCGGTGATGCCCTGCTCCGCATAGCGCATGCGGCGCTGGCCCTCGAAGTGGAAGGGCTTGGTGACGACGCCGACAGTGAGGATGCCGAGCTCGCGCGCGGTCTTGGCGATGACCGGCGCAGCGCCGGTGCCGGTGCCGCCGCCCATGCCGGCGGTGACGAACACCATGTGCGCGCCGGAAAGATGATCGCGAATTTCGTCGAGGACTTCTTCAGCCGCCGCCCGGCCGACTTCCGGCTGCGAGCCGGCGCCGAGGCCCTCGGTGACCTGGCTGCCCATCTGGATGATGCGCGCGGCCTTCGACATCGTCAGCGCCTGCGCATCGGTGTTGGCGACGACGAAGTCGACGCCGGCGAGGCCGGCGGTGATCATGTTGTTGACGGCGTTGCCGCCGGCGCCGCCGACACCGAAGACGGTGATCCGGGGCTTCATCTCGTGGATGTCCGGG
>JBQCFB010000569.1:0-4599 GCA_051959715.1 Pseudolabrys sp. | reverse complement strand
AACTGGATCGCCGGCTTCTTCATCCTGCTGCGGCGGCCGTTCCACCGCGGCGACCAGATCAAGGTCGGCGACATCGAGGGCACCGTGCAGGCGGTCGAGACGCGCGCAACGCTCTTGAAGACCTTCGCCGGGCGGCTGGTGATCATCCCGAACAGCGAGGTCTATACGAAGTCGGTGACCGTCCACACGGCCTACGAGATGCGGCGGTCCGAGATCACCGTGCCGGTCGGGCTCGAGGTCGATCTCGGCCAGGCGATCGAGCTTTACCGCGAGACAGTTCGCGCACTGCCGGACGTGCTCGACGATCCGCCGCCGGACGTCCTGCCCTGGGCTTTCAACAACAACAATGTCGACATCCGCGTGCGCTGGTGGACGAAGCCGCAGCGCACGTTCGAGGTGCGCACGCGCGCCGCCGTCGTGCTGGCGATCAAGCGCGCGAGCGAGGACGCCGGCATCGCCTTGCCCGCGGATACCAAGATCTCTTTCGCCGAGACGCCCCTGTTCACCGCGCCGGCGAGCGAACGCAGGCAGGCGCCGCCCAAGCCTGTTTCGCACGTGGCCGAAGAGGAAGCGGCGCTCATGGCACCGCCCGAGGGCGATGCGCGCGATCCGGAAGCGGAGACGCCGAAACCCGGTGAGCTCAACGAAGCGGCCGATGAGGTGCCGCGCTAGCGGCCGGTCTGCTCGACCGCCTTGAGCGCATCGACGACGCCGGCGCCGACTTCGCGCGCGCCGCCGGGGACCTTGTGCGCCGAACCGACGAGGATCCTGCGCAGCGCGTCCGGCGTGAGCTTGGGATCGCGCGCGAGCAGCAAGGCCGCAACGCCCGTGACATGCGCGGTCGCGACCGACGTGCCCGACGTCATCTCGTATTGGCCGTCCGGCGCGGCGGCGAGCACATCGACGCCGGGCGCGGCGACCGCGACCTGCGGCCCGCGATTGGCCTGCGGCAGGAGCTTGTCGTCGGCGTCGGTCGCGGTGACGCCGATCACTTCGCGATCGGCGGCCGGATAGAGCGGCGGCGATTTCGGCCCGGCATTGCCGACGGCCGCGATCAGCACGATGCCGCGCCCGTGCGCCTTGGCGATCATGTCGTGCAGCATCGTATCGGCCGGTCCGGCGAAGCTCATATTGACGATGCGCGCATTCTGGCTCGCGGCCCAGTCGAGCGCCTTGAGGACACTGAACGTCGTGCCCCTGGCGCTGTCGCCCTCGCCGGAGAAGGCGCGGATCGCAAGCAGCCGCACCTTCGGCGCCACGCCGATCAGCTTGGAATGCGCCGCGATGGCGCCGGCCATGCCCGTGCCATGCGCATGCGGCGCGCTCTTGCCGCCGACCGCGTCGTATTCACCGGCGATGACGCCGGCGAGATCGGGATGCGTGCCGTCGACGCGCGAGTCGATCAGCGCCACCGTGACGTCGTCGCCGCTTGTGATCCGATGCGCCTCGACGAGATGCAGCTTGCCGACGACGTATTGCGCGCCCGTGTCCGGCGGAGAAGCCTGCGCCTGGCCGAAGACGTAGAGCCAGTTCGGCTGCGCCGCCGTGATGCCGCGATAGCGCGCGAGCCCTTGCATCGTCTGCCGCACGGTGCGATTGCCGCCGATGCGGAAGCGGGCGAGCGTGCGCGACGTCAGGGTGAAGCTCTGGCTCTCGATTTGCGTCAGTTGCAGGCGCTGCGTGATCGTCGCCAGCCTGCGCGGCGTGATCGCGTTGTCGATCTCGATCAGCACCTCGTCCGCCACGAAGCGGGTCTCGCCGGGCGGCGGGATATTGATGCCGCCGCCACCACCGCCGCCGCGCGACGGTTGGGGGCTGCGCCCGGGCGGCTGCCGGGGCGGCGGCGTGGTGGTCACGACCGGCACGTCCGGAAAGAGCATCGGCCCGATGACCCAGCCGACCGGACCGAGGAAGCAGTTGAGCGTGGAGCGACCGACTTCGGCGCCGGTCATCTCGCGGCCGAGGATCGCGGTGCCGATCATCGGGGACACAGCGGCGCAAACGAGACCGCCGGCGGCGTAGAGGCCGAGCGGGGTGATCAGGTGCCTGACGGGCGGTACGGGCTCCGTCGTCGTCACCACGGGCGGCGGCGGCGGCGGAGCCTGCGACCAGCCCGGCGTGGCGCAGACCACCGTCAGCGCAAAGCCCACGAACGCTATTGCAAGAAGACGCCGCATCCCGCCCCGTCCCTTACCGGCGGGTCAGTCTACACCAGCGGTAATTGGCCGCTACCTGCCAGGGATTACCATCCCCGGCTCATTGCGGCAGGGCGGCCAGGGCCTATTCCGGGCGTGCGACCGCGGCCTCGATCAGCCGGCGGCACTCGGTCAGTTCCTGGAGAACGGTGCGCAGGCGGCCAAGCTCGCCCTCGCCCATGCCGCGCGCCGCAGGTCCGGCCGGCGCCGCGACGACCTGGGGCGCTCCGACCGGGATCGTCTCTTCATCCTCATCCTGAGGATCAGCTTCGACTGCGGCATGGACCGCACGGTCGGCGTCCGACAGGCGCGGCATGGGCGCCGCGGTCATCGGCGGCTCCCGCCTCTGCTCGCCCGCAGCCCGCTCGCCGAGATCGCGGCCGATCAGCGCGCCGATGCGGCTGCCTATGCCGCGCGCATCCTCGTCCGCTTCCTCATAGGCGGTCTCGGCCGCCTCCTCCGCGATATCGTCCTCGTCGGCGGCGACGTGCGGCGGCTGCGCCGCGCCTTCCTGCCAGACGACCTGCACGAACTTGATGCCGTGCTCGCGCAGTATCCGCTGCACGCCGCGGATGGTGTAGCCCTCGCCGTACAGGAGGTGGCGGATGCCGCGCAGGAGATCGAGGTCGTCCGGCCGGTAGAAGCGCCGGCCGCCGCCGCGCTTCATCGGCTTGATCTCGCGGAAGCGGCTCTCCCAGAAACGCAGCACGTGCTGCGGCAGGTCGAGCTCCTCGGCGGCCTCGCTGATGGTACGGAATGCGTCGGGCGACTTGTCGTCCAAGGCAGTCACTCCCTCGGGATCGTTGGGGCCTGACGCCGTACCGGACGGGACGATTTAGGCTTCCGCCTCGTCGGCGACGTCGTGGCCGTTGATGCGCTGCTTGAGGATCGCCGACGGCTTGAACACCATCACGCGACGCGGAGAGATCGGCACTTCCTTGCCGGTCTTCGGATTCCGCCCAATTCGCTGGCCCTTTTTACGCACGACGAAGGAGCCGAACGACGACAGCTTCACGGTCTCTCCGCGCTCCAGGCAATCGGTGATTTCCTTGAGCACGAGCTCGACCAGTGAAGCTGATTCTGTGCGTGAGAGTCCCACCTTCTGGTAGACCGCTTCGCAGAGGTCGGCTCTCGTTACCGTTTTACCTGTCATCGCCACACACAGCCCCCCGGCCGATATGCCGTTGAATTATCAGGATATTGGCATGGCCTTGAGCGGTCAACGGGGCAAAGCCGAATAAGGTCGCTCTACTCTGGTGTTCCGTTAGGGGCCCACGGCACGCCGCGGCGGGCCTTTCTTCCTCACCAGCGCAATAATGCCGAGCCCCAGGTGAAGCCGCCGCCCATCGCTTCGAGCAGAATGAGGTTGCCGCGCTTGATGCGCCGGTCGGCGACCGCATCGGCGAGCGCAAGCGGGATCGACGCCGCGGACGTATTGCCGTGACGGTCGACAGTGATGACGACTTTCTCCGGCGCGATGCCGAGCTTGTGCGCCGAGCCGTCGATGATGCGCTTGTTGGCCTGATGCGGCACGAACCAGTCGATGTCGGAAGCGCTCGTCCCGGTCGCGGCGAAGGCGTCCTCGATCACGTCGGTGATCATGGCCACAGCGTGCTTGAATACTTCGCGGCCTTCCATGCGCAGATGGCCGACGGTCTGGGTCGAGGAGACGCCGCCGTCGACGTAGAGCTTGGCCTTGTGGCGGCCGTCCGAGCGCAGATGCGTCGTCAGGACGCCGCGATCGGCCGACGTCCCGGGCTGCTCCTGCGCCTCGAGCACGATCGCGCCCGCGCCGTCGCCGAACAGCACGCAGGTGGTGCGGTCGTTCCAGTCGAGGATGCGCGAAAAGGTCTCGGCGCCGATCACCAGCGCCCGCTTGTGCGCGCCGGTGCGCAGCAGCGAATCCGCGATCGACAGCGCGTAGACGAAACCGGAGCATACGGCCTGGAGATCGAAGGCGGCACCATGCGTGATGCCGAGCGCGGCCTGCACCGAGACCGCCGTCGCCGGGAAAGTCTGGTCCGGAGTCGAGGTGCCGAGCACGATCAGGTCGATGGCGCTCGCCTCGACATGGGCGTTGGCGAGCGCGGCCTTGGCGGCGTTGATGGCGAGATCGGAGGTCACCTCGCCCGGCGCGGCGATGTGGCGCTCGCGGATGCCGGTGCGCTGCACGATCCACTCGTCGGTGGTATCGACCGAGCGGGCAAGTTCGTCGTTGCTGAGGATACGGGCGGGCAGATAGCTGCCGCAGCCGAGGATCACCGAACGCAGGACGCTCACGAGGCCGCTCCGCTCGCCTGACGCGCGTTGGCAGCCTCGAGGTCGCCCGCCATCGCATGCGCGATCTTGGCGAGCAATTCGTAACGCACCATGTCGTAACCCACGTCGATTGCGGACGCGATGC
>JBQCFB010000568.1:0-2369 GCA_051959715.1 Pseudolabrys sp. | reverse complement strand
ATGGTCTGCGGCCACAGGCAGAAGGTGCAGCGCGATTTGCAGCCGCGCCCCGAATAGAACGAGATGTAGGGGTGCTTGAGATAGCCGATGAAGTAGTTCTCGATCTTCAGGTCGCGCTTGTAGACCGGCGTGACGAACGGCAAATCGTCCATTTCGGTCAGCGTCGTGCGCGCCGCCGTCTCCTGGATGTCGCCGTTATTGTCGCGATAGCAGAGGCCGGACACTTCGGCGAAGTCCATGCCCTGCGCCACGTCGCGGATGGTGAAGTCGTAGTCCTTGGCGGTGACGAAATCGACCGGCTCCGCCTTCTCGAGGCTCTGCCGCGGCGCGATGGCGACATTGGCGCCGACCATGCCGACCTTGAGCTTCGGGTTGACGTCCTTGAGCGCGCGCGCCGTCGCGATGTCCGAGGCGAAGGTCGGCGTCGAGGAATGCATCACGACGAGGTCGTAATCCTTCGCCTGCGGCACGATTTCGGCGAGCGTGATGCCGTGCGGCGGCGCGTCGATCAGCTTCGAGTCCGGAACCATGGCGGCGAGCTGCGCCAGCCAGGTCGGATACCAGTGCGACTTGATCTCGCGCTTGGCCTGATAGCGCGAGCCGGCGCCGCCGTCGAAGCCCTCGAAGGAGGGAGCCTGAAGGAAAAGCGTACGCATTCTGTCCAGTTCAGCTTGAGGAGTCGACGATGAGCGTCTGGTCGGACAGCCGGTAGCGCTGGCCCCGCCATGTCACCGTGAAGACGAAGAAGCTCGCGATGTAGGATGCGAACGAGGCGAGATCGCGCAGCGGGATGAGCAGGTAGCTCTCGAGGTGCACGCCGAAGCGCTGTTCGACGCACCACGCCACGCCGACGCGGCAGGCGAGCGCGACCATCACCAGCGACAGCGCGTCGACGCCGCTGCCGAGCGCCAGGGCGATCAGCGCCAGCGGCAACGGATAGGTGATAATGCTGCCGGCGTGCCCGACCGGATCGATCGACTTGATCGTGCAGCCGAGGCGCACCTGGTTCTCGGCGAGCTGGCGCGCGGTGGCTTCGGTCTGGACGTGGCCGACCGCGAACGGCGCCACCGCGATCGTGTAGCCGGCGCCGCGAATGGCGTCGCCGATCGCATAGTCGTCCCAGAGCTGGTCGGCGAAGGCGGCGAAGCCGCCGATGCGGCCGAGAATGTCGCGTGTGAGCGCGATGGTCGCGCCGAAGCAGGGGCGGGCGAGCCCGAGCGTCAGGCCGCCAATCACGTTGGGGAGGAAGTGGATGTTGACGCCCATCGCCGCGAGCCGCGACCACGGGCTCTCGCCGCGGATGCCGTAGAACAGGCAGGTGACGGCGCCGACGCCGGGCTTCTGCAATTCGGCAACGACGCCGGCGAGGTAATTCGGTTCGACGACGATGTCGCTGTCGATCAGCACCAGCATTTCGTGCTTGGCGTGCTTGGCGATGTTCGCGATGTTCGCGACCTTCAGGTTCTGCCCCGACACGTGCTGATCGACGTGGCAGACGAGCCGTCCGTCATTCCGTTCGGCCGCGACCTTGCGCACCACATCGATCGCCGGATCGTTCGGGTCGAGCGTGCCGCAAATGATTTCCGTCGCGCCGCCATAGGTCTGGTCGCGGAGGGCGCGCAGCCGAGCGGCGAGACCAGGCTCGCTGCCGCACAGGGGGACCAGAATGGACACTGGCACGGAGACGGGCGCGGCAATCTGCTCGCCGCGGCGGAAACGGAGCACGGAAAATCCGACGAAGACGAGATAGAGGCAGCCCAGCGCCGCACCGGTCAAACAGACCGTTGCCGCCCACTGCAGCACCTCACTCGTCGTGAACATTGGCTCGCGCCCCATCGCCCCGCATGGCACTCACAGCATAACACTACTGTAAAGCCAAGCGATGTGAGAGGTTCAGGGGTGTCATTCCACCGCGATAGGGCGCGCCGGTCACATCGGTCCCGGCCTGTTGCCAAGTTGCCCTATCAACAGGCATTTCGCGGCTAAGCATGGTGCCGGGCAACGAGCCTTCGACCCGATTGCCACATTCTTCGATCGCGCGCCGCGGCGCCTCGCTCGCGCATGGCGCGCCAGCGGTGTTTTGCCGCAACCGGCCTTGCGGCAGGCCACATCGCTCAGAACGTGTGGGGCCCGCGGCCAATTTATGTGGCAGTGACACGGGCTTGCTGCGCCGCAACATCGGTTGCGAAATTCCGCGCAAGTTTCTGTAGGCAAATTGTTATACCAGAGTTAGACTTATTTTATGCCCGGGTTACGGAGGCGTCCGTAGCCGCAAAAATAGGGCAGGCGCAGCCGACGGAGAGCGGCGCGCCGGAGAGAAACCCGTCAAGGAGGATCCATGACCACGCTCGTCAAATCACTCGCCGTCG
>JBQCFB010000567.1:0-4603 GCA_051959715.1 Pseudolabrys sp. | reverse complement strand
TAGCGCGACGGCGCCAGCGCGTATGGCTGAAGGTTGCGGGCGATCCGCGCCGCGATCGGTTGTTCGCCAGGCACGAAGCTCTTGCCGGTGATCTGCTCGTACATGCGGATGTAGCGGCGCGACAATTCCTCGACCAACTCCGTCGGCGCCGGCGGCAGCACCTTGTCCTTGTACGGGTCGCAATTGTCCCTGAACCAGAGCCGCAGGAATTCCTTGTCGAAATATTCCGGCTCCTCGCCCTTGCCGAAGCGCGTTTCGTAAGTCTCGCGCTGCCAGTAGCGGGACGAATCCGGCGTGTGAATCTCGTCGATCAGGACGAGCTTGCCGCTCGCATCGGTGCCGAACTCATATTTGGTGTCGACCAGGATGAGCCCGCGCTGTTCGGCGATCTCGGCGCCGCGGCGATAAAGCGCGATGGCGGTGCGTTCGACCGCGTCGATCGTCTCCTGCGAGACGATGCCCTCGGCGACCAGCTCCTGCGGGCTCATCGGCCGGTCATGCGCCTCTTCCTTGGTCGAGGGCGTGAACACCGGCGCCGGCAACTTCTGGTTCTTCTTCAGGCCTTCGGGCAGGCGGAAATTGCCGTAGTCGCGCTTGCCCTTGGCGTAATGCGTCCACAGCGAGGTGTCGGTGACGCCGGTGATGTAGCCGCGCACGACGGCCTCGACCGGCACGGTCTTAAGCTTGCGGCCGACCGTGACGTTCGGGTCGGGCACCGCCTGCACATGGTTCGGCACGATGTCCTTGGTCTGCTCGAACCAGTAAGCGCTGATCTCGTTCAGCACCTGCCCCTTGTGCGGGATGTGGGCGATGATGCGGTCGAACGAGGAATGCCGGTCGGTGGCGACGAGGATCAGCCGCTCCGGCTGCTCGTAGACGTCGCGCACCTTGCCGGTGTACTTCGGGCCGAGAAAATCGAAATCGGTGCCTTGAAGGATCGCGGTCATCTAGCGGTGCACCAGGGTGCCGACGCCGTGGTCGGTGAGCAGTTCGAGCAGCACCGCGTGCGGCACCTTGCCGTCCATGATGACGACGCCTTCGACGCCCTGGTCGAGCGCGTAGATGCAGGTCTCGACCTTCGGGATCATGCCGCCGGAGATGGTGCCGTCGGCGATCAGGCGCCGCGCGTCGGCGACCGAGAGCTGCGGGATCAGTTTCTTCGACTTGTCGAGCACGCCCGGCACGTCCGTCAGCAACAGGAGGCGCTTCGCCTTGAGCGCGCCGGCAATGGCGCCGGCGAAGGTGTCGGCATTGACGTTGAAGGTGCCACCGTCGGCCGCCGCCGCGACCGGGGCGAGCACGGGGATCATCTCCTTGCCGAGCACGTGGTTGAGCACGGTGAGATCGACCTTGTCGGGCTCGCCGACGAATCCGAGATCGACGACCTTCTCGATGTTGGAGTCCGGGTCCATCACGGTGCGCGTGACCTTCCTCGCCTGCACCATGTTGCCGTCCTTGCCGCACAGGCCGATGGCCTTGCCGCCGGCGGCGTTGATGTAGCCGACGATCTGCTTGTTGATCGACCCGGCCAGCACCATCTCGACGATCTCGACGGTGGCGGCGTCGGTGACGCGCAGGCCGGCGGCGAATTCCGACTTGATGCCGAGCTTCTTGAGCATGGCCGCGATCTGCGGGCCGCCGCCGTGCACGACCACCGGATTGATGGCCGCCTGCTCGAGCAGGACGATGTCGCGGGCGAAGTCGCGCGCCAGCCCTTCCTCGCCCATGGCGTGGCCGCCGTATTTCACGACGACGATTTCCTCGTCGTACTGCTGCATGTGCGGCAGCGCTTCCGACAGGATGCGCGCCTGCTCTTGCGGGTCGGTGGCCATGGCTTTCGCTTTCGGGGTTGCCGGCGGATGCCGCTCTTTTAGCGGGCGGCGGCGCAGCGCGGAAGGGCCGTCAGGCGCCGCGTGAGCCGAGGAATGCCGCGGCGATCAGGACCAGCCAACTCGCGATCAGGATCATCCCGCCGGCCGGCGCGGCCATCGGAAAGAGCCGCGAGCCGAGATAGGCGCGGGCGGAGACGTCGGCCGCGAACAGGCCGGCGCCGAGGACGAAGCACCACAAGGTGACGAGGCCGAGCGGCCGCCCGATCAGCCCCTGGCGGGCGAGCATGACGCCGGCCAGCAGGGCGGCGGCGTGGATGAGGAGGAGGTAGCCGGCGCTGTCGAGGCCGGCGCCGGGCTTGCCGTGTGCGCCCGCGGCGGTCAGCACGACGCCGGCGGCGCCCATCACTCCGGCAAGTGCGATGAGGATCGGGTCCATGGCCCCCATCCTAGAGGCTCGCCTCCGAAACGACAAAGCCCGGCCGCGCGGGCCGGGCTTTGCGCAACAATCGCGAGGCGCGATTTACTTGCTGTAGTTGAACTGCGGCATCGCCTTGAGCTGGTCCTTGGTGGTGCTCAGCGTGGCGTGGTCCGGGTAGTTCTTCTTGGTCGAGGACGAGCTCGACGAAGAGGAGGCCGAAGAGGCCGCGCCGGTCGTGCGCGCGGCGCCGCCGCTCGACGTGCTGCTCGAGGTCTTGCTCGGCACCGGCTCGTCGGAGAACTTCAGGTCGGTCCACTTCACGGCGACGTCGTGCTCGCCCATGCCGAGGAAGCCGCCGACGCCGATCGCGACCTGGTCGATCTTGCCTTCCTTGTTGAGCAGCAGCTCCTTGATGTCGCCGATCTTTTCGTTCTGCGTGTCGTACACGTTCAGACCGATGAGCTTCGAGCCCTGCCACATGTTCATGGCCGAGGCGTTCTGCTCGTTCTTGTTGGTGCTGGTGGAGCTCGACGACGACGAGCTCGAAGCGGCCGGCGCGGTGGTCGCGGCCGGGGCCTTGCTGGCCGGCGGCGGGCTCGACTGCGCCAGCGCGGTGCCGGCGAGCAGGGTGAGACCGAGAGCGGCTACGGTCAGGGTTTTCATGTTCGATCTCCTTGGGATTGAAAAAAACCTTTGTTCCCTCCCAATGCGCCGATACTGGCATTGTTCCGACGTCAAATTGACAAACTTGAGTTCCGCGGGCGGCATCGCGCCGCGCGTTCGAATGCGATGCACATCGTGCGGAATCGCGCCGGTGGAACCGGCGTGCGCATCGTCCGAAATTTTTCGAAGATGTGGAACTTAAACGCGCCGCTCGGCGAGCAGACGCGCCACGGCGGCGCGCACGTCCTGCACGCCGGTGCCGTTCTCGGCGGAGGTGACGAGCACGCCCGGAAACGCCGCCGGCCGTTTTGCGAGCGCCGCCTCGACCTCGGCGATGCGGCCGGCGAGCTCGGACGTCTTCACGGCGTCGGCCTTGGTCAGCACGACCTGGTGGCTGACGGCCGCCTCGCTCAGCGCCTTCAGGGTCGGCGTGTCGGTGTCTTTGAGCCCGTGCCGGGCGTCGATCAAGACGTAGACTCGCGCCAGATTGCGGCGTCCAAGCAGGTAGGCGTGGATCAGCTCCGTCCACGCGGCGATTTTGCTTTTCGCCGCAGCGGCATAGCCGTAGCCCGGCATGTCGACGAGGGACAGTCCGCCGCCATTCATGAAGAAGATCAATTCCTGCGTGCGCCCCGGCGTCCGCGACGTGCGCGCGAGCGCCTTGCGTCCGGTGAGCGCGTTGATCAGGCTCGACTTGCCGACATTGGACCGGCCGGCAAAGGCGATCTCGGTGCCGCGCATCGGCGGCAGCGAGGCGACCGAGCCGGACGCGGCGACGAAATCCCAGGCGCCGCCGAACAGGCGGCGGCCTTCCTCGATCTCGGCGCGGGTGAAGTCAGGGCCTGTCATTCTGAGCCTGTCATGGCCGGCCATTTGCCGGCCCACCCGATTAGGGACGCATTGCTTTCCTAAGCGAAATCGCCGGGACAAGCCCGGCGATGACAACTGAGATTTTGTTCGAACGCTACTGCGCTTTTCGTTTTCCGAACAGCGCCTTGATGTTGTCGAACAGTTCGATCTTGGCGCCGTGGCGGCGCATGATGATCGACTGCTGCGTGACCGACAGCGAGTTGTTCCAGGCCCAGTAGATCACCAGGCCCGCCGGGAAGCCGGCCAGCATGAAGGTGAAGATGATGGGCATCCAGTTGAAGATCATCGCCTGCGTCGGATCGGGCGGCGTCGGGTTGAGCTTCATCTGCAGCCACATGGTCACGCCCATGATCAGCGGCCACAGGCCGAGATGCAGGAAGTGGCCGACCATCGGCACCGTCGTCGGGTCGAAGTGCAGCAGCCCGAACAGCGTGAAGACGTTGGTCGGATCCGGCGCCGACAAATCGTGGATCCAGCCGTAGAACGGCGCGTGCCGCATCTCGATGGTGACGAACAGCACCTTGTACAGCGAGTAGAAGACCGGGATCTGGATCGCGATCGGCAGGCAGCCGGCGATCGGGTTGATCTTCTCCTTCTTGTAGAGCTCCATCAGCTCCTGCTGCTGCTTCACCTTGTCGTCCGGATAGCGCGCGCGCAGCGCCTGCATCTGCGGCTGCACGGCCTTCATCTTCGCCATCGAGGCGTAGGACTTGTTGGCGAGCGGGAAGAAGATCGCCTTGATCAGCAGCGTGACGAGCAGGATGGCGATGCCGAAGTTGCCGACCAGCCGGTACAGCCAGTCGATGACGATGAACATCGG
>JBQCFB010000566.1:0-2522 GCA_051959715.1 Pseudolabrys sp. | reverse complement strand
GGCTTCAGCGCCAGCGTGCTGCGCCTCGGCGTGAACTACCACTTCTAAGACGACAACTCGGTATTCAAGTATTCGCCCCGGGCGGCAACGCCCGGGGTTTTTCTTTCCGTGATCTCGTAAAATTTATTGTTCCGCGCGAATTGCACATTGTCAGTATCGTGACGCCACATTCCAGATCAGATTGCGGCTGAAACGCGGCATTCACTGGACGCAATGATGACTATACATGCGATAACTTACTGATGGCTGTGGCTTTCCTGCACTAGACGCAATTTCAATTTCGAATAACTTGCGCGCATCGACATCGGGGGTCCGGGGGCCCCTGCTCAGAAGGAAGTTCGTAATGAAGCGTCTGATTTTGGCCGGCGTGAGCGCGATCGCCGTCGTGACGATGATGAGCGCCGCGAACGCGGCCGACCTGCCGCGCCGCCGCGCTGCGATGCCCGTCAAGGCTCCGGAGTACATGGCGCCGTACAGCTGGACCGGCTTCTACGTCGGTATCAACGGCGGCGGCGGCTGGGGCCGTTCGAACTGGTCCGCGGTCGGTACCGACTTCAACACGTCGGGCGGCATGGTCGGCGGCACCGTCGGCTACAACTGGCAGACCGGCCCGGTCGTGTTCGGTCTCGAGGGCGACCTCGACTGGAGCGGCGTGAAGGGCAGCGGCACCTGCGGCGGCCTGTCGTGCGAGACGAAGAACGACTGGCTCGGCACCGCCCGCGGCCGCATCGGCTACGCCTTCAACCGCGTGATGCCGTACATCACCGGCGGCCTCGCGGTCGGCAACGTCAAGGGTTCGACGACGCTCGGCAGCACCGACGAGACCCGCGCCGGCTACGCGCTCGGCGCCGGCATCGAAGCCAACATCGTTGGCCCCTGGAGCGCCAAGCTCGAGTACCTCTATGCCGACCTCGGCAAGACGAACTGCTCGACCTGCGTTGCCGGCAGTACCGACGTCAGCTTCCACGAGAACATCGTGCGCGCGGGCCTGAACTACCGCTTCTGATCCGCACACGCGACCACTGCACGAAGCCCCGGAACTCCGTTCCGGGGCTTTTTGCGTCGCTGGTTCCATTGTCACACAGCGCGCAAATCTGTGGCCGCGCCGCCACACCGCCATCACATGTACGCGCGCCCACGGAACGTCCTTTCCGCTCAGTGGTTTGTACGCCATCGGGGGACGGCGCATCCGCAGCCGTCCAGTCACTGGAAGTGAGGTGCGTCATGAAAAAGCTTCTGCTCGCGAGCGCGAGCCTTCTCGCCATGGGCGTCGTGTCGGCGTCGGCCGCCGACCTGCCGGCGCGGATGCCTGCGAAGGCCCCGGCCTATGTTGCGCCGATGGCCTATAGCTGGACCGGCTTCTATCTCGGTCTCAACGGCGGCTACGGATTCGGCCGCGGCGAATTCAACGGCGGCCTGCCGAGCGGCAGCTTCGACGCGGGCGGCGGATTGTTCGGCGCCACGGTCGGCTACAACTGGCAGACCGGCCCGGTCGTGTTCGGCCTCGAAGGCGACATCGACTGGAGCGGCATGCGCGGCAGCGGCAGCTGCGGCGGTCTGTCGTGCGACGTGCGCAACGATTATCTCGCCACGATCCGCGGCCGCCTCGGCTACGCCATGGATCGCTGGATGCCGTACATCACCGGCGGCGCCGCGATCGGCAACGTGAAGACCAGCATCGCCGGCTTCGGCGACACCAACAACACCAAGGGCGGCTGGACCCTCGGCGGCGGTGTCGAAGCCTCGATCATGGGCCCGTGGACGGCCAAGGTCGAATATCTCCACGTCGATCTCGGCGACGCGGACAGCTCGGTTGCCGGCACCTCGGCGAAGTTCACGAGCGACATCATCCGCGGCGGCATCAACTATAAATTCTGATCGACCGCTGACCTGAAACGAGGAAAGCCCCGGAGCGCGCTCCGGGGCTTTTTCGTTGACGGCTATTTCGCCGGCGCCGTCTCGGCGAAGGCCGGCACCGCCGCCGCGAAGGTGTCGTGCCAGGCGTGAAGACGCGGATGCGTCTGCCGCCACGATCCGTCGAAACGGAAATCGCGATAGCCGAGCAGGCAGGCGAGCGCGATCTGCCCGATATGCGGCGTGCCCGACAGCGGCGGCGCATGCGCCTCGAGCGCGGCAAGCGCGCGCTCGATCTTGCCGGCCTGCCGGTCGATCCAGGCCTGAACGCGCATCTCCTGCGGCCGGTAGCGGCCCTCATAGACGATCAGCACGCTCGCATCGAGCGCGCCGTCGCACAGGGCCTGGAGCGTCAGCGCCGCAAAGCGCGCCTCCACGTCGCGCGGCACGATGCGGCCGCCGCCGGCGACATGATCGAGATAGTCGAGGATGACGCGGGAGTCGTAGAGGGTGCTGCCGTCTTCGCGCGTCAGCGCCGGGATCTTGCCCAGCGGGTTCTGGCGGCGGATCTCGGCGGAGGGATCGTTGAGATCGGTCTCGCGCTCCTCGATGCGGCCGGCGAGGCCGAGCATGCGAATGGCCATGCGCACCTTGCGCACGAAGGGCGA
>JBQCFB010000565.1:0-2521 GCA_051959715.1 Pseudolabrys sp. | reverse complement strand
GGGCCGGCCCGAAGATACGCCCATGGGGAGGACTTCATGATTTCGAGCCGCGACCGCATCCTGACGACGCACGTCGGCAGCCTGCCGCGCAACGACAAGCTGTCCGACCTCCTCCTGCGCCAGGAAGCCGGCGAAGCGTTCGACGCCGCCGAGATGGCGTCCGAGCTCGACAAGGCGGTCGGCCACGTCGTCGACAAGCAGGCCGCGGCCGGCCGGGGGGGCGGCAATGACGGCGAACAGCAGCGCGTCGGCTTCCAGACCTACGTGCCGCAACGCATGTCCGGATTCGCTGGCGTGTCGAAGCGACGGCGCGGACAGGAATTCGAGGAATTTCCCGAGCTGGTGGCGAGCCTGATGCGCCGCTTCCCGCATGTCAGCAAGCAGCAAAATGCGCCCGAGTGCCAGAGCGAGCTCAAATATCTCGACATCAAGCCGCTCCAGTCGGAGATCGCGCGCTTCAAGCGCATCGCCGGTTCGAAATTCGCCGAGACGTTCATGACGGCGCCCTCGCCCGGCATCATCTCCTCGACCATGCTCGATGCATTCTACGGCTCGCAGGACAAGTACCTCTCGGCGCTGTCGCGCGAGATGAAGAACGAATACCAGGCGATCCATCAGGCCGGGCTCTTGCTCCAGATCGACGCGCCCGATCTCGCCATGGACCGCACCATGATGTACCGCGACCTCTCGGACGCGGATTTCGTCAAGGCGGTCGAGCGCCACGTCGCCGCGATCAATGACGGCATTGCCGGCATTCCGCGCGACCGCGTGCGGCTGCACGTCTGCTACGGCAACTGGGAAGGGCCGCACATCCACGACGTGCCGCTGGCCAAGATCCTGCCGGCGCTGTACCAGGCCAAGGTCGGCGCGCTGTCGATCGAGTTCTCCAATCCCCGCCACGCGCACGAATACGCGGCGTTCAAGACGCATCCGCTGCCGAAGGACATGATCCTGGTCCCCGGCGTGATCGAGACGACGTCGAATTTCGTCGAGCATCCGGAAGTGGTGGCGCGGCGCATCGAGGACGCGGTGCGCGCCGTCGGCGACCGCGAGCGCGTCGTCGCCTCGACCGATTGCGGTTTCGGCACCTTCACGAACCGCGAATGGGTGATCGAGCCGGCGGTGTGGCTCAAGCTCCGCGCGTTGCGCGAAGGCGCCGACCTCGCTTCGGCGCGACTGTGGGGCAAGAAGGTCGCCTAGACGCCGAGATACCGGTGCTGCACGTCCGGCGCGGCGGCGAGCGCAGCTGACGCGCCCTGCCAGACGACGCGGCCGCGCTCGATGATGACATGGCGGTCGGCCACCCGCATCAGCGCGCCGACGTTCTTGTCGATGACCAGGATCGACAGGCCGGTCGCCTTGAGGCGTGCCAGGCAGTTCCAGATGTCGCGGCGGATGAGCGGCGCCAGCCCTTCGGTCGCCTCGTCGAGAATGAGCAGCTTCGGATTGGTCATCAGCGCGCGGGCGATGGCCAGCATCTGCTGTTCGCCGCCCGAGAGCTGATTGCCCATGCTTGCCGCGCGCTCGGCGAGCCGCGGGAACAGCTCGTGCACACGCTCGAGCGTCCATTCGCCCTCGCCGGCCGCGGTGGCGACGAGATTCTCGCGCACGGTCAGGTTCGGGAAGATCTGCCGGCCCTCGGGCACGAGGCCGATGCCGGCCTGCGCCACCTTGTAGGCCGGGAGCCCGCGAATCTCGGCGCCGCCGAAACGGACGCGGCCGGCGCGCGCCGGCGTCAGGCCCATGATCGAGCGCACCGTCGTCGTCTTGCCCATGCCGTTGCGGCCCATGAGCGTGACCATCTCGCCGGGCGCGATGGAGAGCGAGATGCCGAACAGCACCTGGCTGAGCCCGTAGCAGGTCTCCAGACCGTCGACGGCGAGGATCGGCTCAGACATGTTCGTCCTCGCCGAGATAGGCCTCACGCACCTGCTCGTTGGCGCGGATCGCCTCGGGCGCGCCCGAGGCGATGACGCGGCCATAGACCAGCACAGTGATGCGGTCGGCGAGCGCGAACACGGCCTCCATGTCGTGCTCGACCAGCAGGATCGTGTAGCGGCGCTTGAGGCCGCGCAGCGTCTCGACCATGCGCGCGGATTCGTCGGGCCCCAGTCCCGCCATCGGCTCGTCGAGCAACAGCATGCGCGGTCGGCCTGCAAGCGCCATGGCGAGTTCGAGCAGGCGATGTTCGCCATGGCTGATCAGCGAGGCGCGCGCATCGGCGCGATGGCCGAGGCCGACCTGCTCCAGCGCGGCGCGCGCCGGCTGGCGCAACCCCGCATCGAGGCGCGCATTGCGCCAAAAATGAAAGGAATGCCCCGCATGCGCCTGCACGGCGAGCGCGACATTGTCGAGCACGGAGAGATCGAGGAACAGCGACGTGATCTGGAACGAGCGGGCAAGACCGAGATGGCTGCGCCGCCACGCCGGCACGCGCGTGATGTCGACGCCGCCGAAATGGATGCGGCCGGCATCGGCGTTCAGCGTCCCGCTGAGCTGCGAGATGAGCGTCGTCTTACCG
>JBQCFB010000564.1:0-13065 GCA_051959715.1 Pseudolabrys sp. | reverse complement strand
TGCGCCTTCTCGTGCGTCACCTCGCGCACCGGGCCGAAGCGGGCAAGCGTGTTGCGGCGGACGAAGCGGTCGATCTCGATCAGCTCCTCGTCGGTGAAGCCGAAATAGGCCTTGCCGACCGGCACGAGCTGGTCGTCGCCGTTCCAGACGCCGAAGGTGTAGTCCGAGTAATAGGACGAGCGCTTGCCGTGGCCGCGCTGCGCGTACATCAGCACGGCGTCGACGATCATCGGATCGCGCTTCCATTTCCACCACGGGCCCTTCGGCCGGCCGGGCACGTAGGGCGCGTCGCGGCGCTTGATCATGACGCCCTCGACGGCGCCGGCGTCCTCGCCCGCGCCGGCCGAGGCCGGATCGGCGCGCGCGGCGGTGAGCGCGCGCCACGTGTCGAATGGCACCAGAGGCGAGATGTCGATGCGCGGGTCGTCGAGCTGCTTGATGAACGCTTCAAGCCGCGCGCGGCGCTCGGAAAAGGGCAGGTCGCGCAGGTCGGCGTCGCCCTCGGCGAGCAAATCGTAGGCGCGCAGATGCGCGGGGAATTCGGCGATGAGCTTCGGCGTCACCGCCTTGCGGTTCAGGCGCTGCTGCAAGACGTTGAACGACTGCACGCGCGCGTCGCGCATGATCAACAGTTCGCCGTCGATCGCCGCCGGCAGCGACAACGACTCGATGAGGTCGGGGAAGCTCTTCGAGATATCCTCGCCGGTGCGCGAATAGAGCCGCGCGACGACATCGCCGTGCTCATCCATGCCGGCGACCGCCTGCACGCGGATGCCGTCCCATTTCCATTCGGCCGTGAAGTCGCCGGCGGTCAATGCCGTGAAATCGGTGTCCTCGATGGCGTGCGCCAGCATGGGCGGGCGGAACGGCGCCGGGTCGCGCGTCGCCGGCTTGTCGCCGCGGCCTTCGAGCCAGGCGAACAAGTCGCCGTAGGGCGGCGTCAGGCCCGGCCACAACAGCTCGACCTCGTCCGGCTCCTTGCCGCCGAGCGAAGCCGCGGCGGTCTTGGCGAGCCGCGCCGAGACGCCGATGCGCAGCGCGCCGGTGACGAGCTTCAAGAGCGCCCAGCGGCCGGTCTCGTCGAGGCCGTCGAGCCAGCGCGCGATTTGCGCCGGCAGTTGCGCCTTGCCGAGCGTGTCGAGCGTCTCGACCACGTCGGTCAGGCTCGGCACCGCGTTCGGCTTGTGATGCGGATCCGTCGGCCACATCAGCGCGACTGTTTCGGACAGGTCGCCGACGTAGTCATAGGACAGCGCGAACAGCGCCGGATCGCTGCGCTCGGTGATCAGCGCGCGGATCATGCCGGCCTTGGCGTGCTTGAAGGTGAGCGCACCGGTGAGCGCCGCAAGCGCCCAGCCGCGCTCGGGGTCGGCGGTCGTGCGCAGGTAGTCGGCGATCAGCCGCAATTTGGCATTGCGGCCGGGCTCGTAGGCAAGGCGGTCGAGCAGTTCGGCGAACTTGTTCATGCGCCGCTCTCGGCCTCCGCGGCGGGCTCATGCTCCTCCTCGTCGCCATAGCCGACGATGTCGAGCGGCCGCGCCTTGAGCCCGCGCGACGTGCACCAGTGCACCAGCGCGTCCTCCTGGCCGTGCGTGACCCAGATTTCGGACGCGCCCGTGGCCGCGATGGTCGCCGTCAGCCCGTCCCAGTCGGCGTGATCGGAGATGACCAGAGGCAGCGTCACGCCGCGCTGGCGCGCGCGGGCTCGCACGCGCATCCAGCCGGACGCGAACGCGAAGACCGGGTCGGGAAAGCGTCGCGACCACAAATCGCCCATGGCGCTCGGCGGGCAGAGCGTGATGTGGCCGGCGAGCTCGGCCTTCTTGGCCCCGCGCACGAGCTCCAGCGGGCCGAGCGCGATGCCCTTGTCCTCGTAATAGCGGGTGATCTTCTCCATCGCGCCGTGCAGGTAGATCGTCTTGTCGTGGCCGGCCGCGCGGATGAGCGCGATGACGCGCTGCGCCTTGCCCAGCGAGTAGGCGCCGACGAGGTGGGCGCGCTCGGGGAAAATCTCGATCGAATGCAGGAGCTTGGCGATCTCGCCTTCGGCGTCGTGATGGCGGAATACCGGCAGCCCGAACGTCGCCTCGGTGATGAACACGTCGCACTGCACCAGCTCGAACGGCGCACAAGTCGGATCACTTACGTCCTTGTAGTCGCCCGACGCCACGATGCGCATGCCGCCGCAGGCGACCTTGATCTGCGCCGAGCCGAGCACGTGCCCGGCCGGATGAAAGCTCACCTGCGTGCCGCCGAGCGACAGCGTCTCGCCATAGCGGATCGCCTGCGTCGTGCCGGCGAAGTTCTCGCCGTAGCGCAGCCGCATGATGTCGAGCGTCTCCTGTGTGGCCAGCACGGCGCCGTGCCCGGCGCGCGCATGGTCGGAATGGCCATGGGTGATCAGGGCCTTATCGACCGGGCGGGTCGGGTCGATGTGGAAGCCGCCGGGCTTGCAGCAGACCCCGGACGGGGTCGGGACGAGGATGTCTTCGGGACGCATCGTCTATAAATAGGCACGATCCGGTCCGATGACATGGCCGGAACCTAAGTGATGGTCTCGATGGCCGACGTCCGCCTGCCCACGCCCGTCTCCTCGGGCGACCTGATCCTCGACCGCCGCTTCGAATGGGCGCGCGAGAGCTTCGCCGCGGGCGATGCGTCGGCGGTGTCGGACCTGCTCGGCGACGTCGTGCAATCGGCGCCGCGCTTCGCGCCGGCCTGGTTTCTGCTGGCGGAGGCACGGGAGAAACTTGGCGACGGCGCCGGTGCGATCGACGCGTACCGGCAGGCGCTGGCCGCGGACGAGCACGACCGCCAGGGCGCGGCGGTGCGGCTGGCGCGGCTCGGCGCGCTGCCGCCGGTCGCCATGCCGGTCGCTTATATCCGCTCGCTGTTCGACGGCTACGCGCCCGGCTTCGAGGACGCGCTGGTCGGCCGCCTCGGCTATCGCGGGCCGGATCTGCTGATCGACGCCCTGGCGCGCGCGGGTGCGCCAAAGACCTTCTCCAGCGTGCTCGATCTCGGCTGCGGCACCGGGCTCGCCGGCGCCGCCGTCAGGCCGCACGCGCAGCGCCTGACCGGCGTCGACCTGTCGCCGCGCATGCTCGAGGCGGCGCGCGCGAAGGACGTCTACGACCGCCTCGCAGAAGGCGAGTGCATGACGTTCCTGCGCGAGGAAGCGGTCGCCGGCGCGCGCCACGACCTCATCCTCGCCGCCGACGTGTTCATCTATTTCCACGAACTGATGCAGGTGCCGCGCTTCGCCGTGCCGGTGATGGCGGCGGGCGCACTGGTTGCGTTCAGCGTCGAGACGCATGACGGCGACGGCGTCATCCTGCGCGACACGCTGCGTTACGCGCATGGCGAGGCCCATGTGCGTCACGCGCTGGCGCAGGGCGGCCTGGATCTCGTGGTTCTGGAGTCCGCGCCGGCGCGCAACGAGAGGGGCGAGCCTGTGCCCGGCCTCGTCGTCGTGGCGCGGAGATCGTCATCCTGAGGTGCGCGCTCTTGCGCGCCTCGAAGGATGACATGGCACGGCATCGGCCGTCGCCCTTCGAGGCTCGCTGCGCTCGCACCTCAGGGTGACGGGTCAGATACGGAGTAACGTCGCTGCTGACACGCAACGAACCAGAAGGTCTGCTGCCGGACGTGTTCCGGCGCTGGTTCGCCTCGCGCGGCTGGGCGCCGCGCGCGCACCAGCTCGAACTGCTGGCGAAAGCGGAGCAGGGGCGTTCGGTTCTGCTGATCGCGCCGACCGGCGGCGGCAAGACGCTCGCCGGCTTCCTGCCGACGCTCGTTGAATTGACCGAGCAAAATTCGAAGCGCGGCGCCGAGAAGAAACTCATCTCCACCGGCCGCGGCATTCGCCGCGAGGGCGGGCTGCACACGCTCTACATCTCGCCCTTGAAGGCGCTCGCGGTCGACATCGCACGCAACCTCGAGACGCCGGTCGCCGAGATGAAATTGCCGATCCGTCTCGAGACGCGGACCGGCGATACGCCGACATCGAAGCGGCAGCGCCAGCGCCGCGATCCGCCCGACATCCTGCTCACGACGCCGGAGCAATTGGCGCTGCTGCTCGCCACCGCCGACGCGCCGTTCCTGTTCGGCTCGCTCAGGCGCGTCGTGCTCGACGAACTTCATTCGCTGGTGACGTCGAAGCGCGGCGATCTCCTGTCGCTCGGCCTCGCGCGCCTGCATGCGCTCGCGCCGGGCCTCACCACGGTCGGACTTTCGGCGACCGTCGCCGAGCCCGACGATCTGCGCCGCTTCCTGATGCCGCAGGCGCTCGAGGGCGCGCGTCTGTCCGACATCGTGATCGGCCAGGCGGGCGCGCAGCCGAGCGTATCGATGCTCGACACCGCCGAGCACCTGCCGTGGGCCGGGCATTCGGCGCGGCACGCGCTCGACGAGATTTACGGGCTGATCAAGACGCACACCACGACGCTTATTTTCGTCAACACGCGCAGCCAGGCCGAAGTCCTGTTCCAGGAGTTGTGGCGCGTCAACGACGACAATCTCGCCATCGCGCTGCATCACGGCTCGCTCGACGTCGCGCAGCGGCGCAGGGTCGAGGACGCGATGACCGCCGGCAAGCTGCGCGCGGTCGTGTGCACCTCGTCGCTCGATCTCGGCGTCGACTGGGGCGACGTCGATCTCGTCGTCAATGTCGGCGCGCCGAAGGGCTCGTCGCGCCTGCTCCAGCGCATCGGCCGTTCCAATCACCGGCTCGACGAGCCGTCACAGGCCGTGCTCGTGCCGGCCAATCGCTTCGAAGTGCTCGAATGCCGCGCCGCGCTCGACGCCGTCGCCGAGAACGCGCAGGACACGCCGCCGCTTCGTACCGGCGCGCTCGATGTGCTGGCGCAGCACATATTGGGGCGCGCCTGCGGCGAGCCGTTCTTCGCCGACGACGTTTATGCGGAAGTGCGCGCCGCCGCTCCCTATGCCAACCTCGAGCGCAGCGACTTCGACGCCGCGCTCGATTTCGTCGCGACCGGCGGCTACGCGCTCAAGGCTTATGAGCGCTTCGCCAAGATACGGCAGGGCAAGGACGGCAAGTGGCGCATCACGCATCCGCGCGTGGCGCAGCGCTATCGCATGAACGTCGGCACCATCGTCGAGGCCGACATGATCAAGGTGCGGCTGGTGCGCTCACGCGGCGCCGCCGGTAGCGCGGTCCGGCGCGGCGGCCGGGTGCTCGGCGAGGTCGAGGAATATTTCATCGAGACGCTGACGCCAGGCGATACCTTCGTCTTCGCCGGCGAGATCTTGAAGTACGAAACCCTGGTCGAGGACGAGGTCTATGTCTCGCGCTCCCCCGCCACCGCTCCGAAGGTGCCGGCCTATGAAGGCGGCAAGTTGCCGCTCTCGACCTATCTCGCCGCGCGCGTGCGCGCGCTGCTGGCGACGCCGGATGCCTGGCGCGGTCTGCCGCAACAGGTGCGGGAATGGCTGGAAATTCAGCAATGGCGCTCGCTGCTGCCGAAGGCCGGCGACCTGCTGGTCGAGACCTTCCCGCGCGGCGGCAAATATTATCTCGTCTGTTACCCGTTCGAGGGCCGGCTCGCGCACCAGACGCTCGGCATGCTTTTGACGCGCCGGCTCGAGCGCGCGCGCATGAAGCCGCTCGGCTTCGTCGCCAACGAATATGCGCTTGCGGTCTGGGGCCTTGGCGATCTCGGCATGCGCATAGCGCGCGGCAATCTTTCGCTGGCCGATTTGTTCAGCGAGGACATGCTCGGCGACGATCTCGAGGAATGGCTCGCGGAGTCGGCGCTGATGAAGCGCACGTTCCGCTCCTGCGCGATCATCGCAGGCTTGATCGAGCGCCGGTTCCCCGGCGAGGAGAAGTCGAAGCGCCAGCTCACAGTCTCGACCGACCTCGTCTACGACGTGCTCCGCAAGCACCAGCCCGACCATCTCCTGTTGCGCGCGGCGCGCGCCGATGCGGCTTCGGGCCTGCTCGACATCAAGCGGCTCGGCGAGGCGCTCTCGCGCATCCAGGGCCGAATCGTGCACAAGGCGCTGGACCACGTCTCGCCGCTCGCGGTTCCGGCGCTGCTGGAGATCGGCCGTGAAACCGTCTATGGCGAAGCGTCGGATACGCTTCTGGCCGAGGCCGCCGACGAGCTGATCAAGGAGGCGATGAGTTGAGTTCCTTTGCCGCCAATATCTCGGTGTCATCACCGGGCCGGCCCGAAGGGCCGAGTCCCGGTGATCCCGATCATTTGGCAGCGCCTCGCCTTCCTAAGCGGGATGGCCGGGACAAGCCCGGCCATGACATCACGATTGCTGCGGTCGCGCTGCATGCCGATCCCGCTGGCGCGCTGTACTGGCCGGAGCATGGACTGCTCGCCGTCGCCGACCTGCATCTGGAGAAGGGCTCGAGCTTCGCCGCGCGCGGCCAGTTGCTGCCGCCCTACGACACCGCCGTGACGCTCGCCAAATTGACGCAGCTCGTGATGCGCTATGTGCCGCGGGTCGTTGTCGCGCTCGGTGACAATTTCCACGACGGCGGCGGGCCGTCGCGCATGCGCGACGAGGACCGGTCGGCGCTTGCCGCGCTCCAGCGCGGGCGCGAGTGGACCTGGATCACCGGCAACCACGATCCGGAACCGGCCGACGGCATCGGCGGCGCGTTCAACGAACGGTTCACGCTCGGCGCGCTCACCTTCCGCCATCTGCCGGGCAATGGCGCTGGCGAAATCTGCGGCCATCTGCATCCGTCGGCGCGCATCGCGCATCGCGGCCGCTCGGTGCGCCGCCGCTGCTTTGCCGCCGACGCGACGCGTCTCGTGATGCCCGCCTTCGGCGCCTTTACCGGCGGGCTCAACATTCGCGACGCGGCCTTCGCCGATGTCTTCGGCACGCTGAAGTTTACGGCGCACATGCTCGGCGAGGACCGGCTCTACGCCTTCGCCGCGAAGCGGTGCCTGCCGGACTGAACGCTACGCCACTTTGCGCGTGGCGCGGGCGTCGCAGAACTCCGCAAGCACGTCCGCCAGCCGTCGCGTCGCCGGAGTCGCATTGTCGGCAATCGCGATGGCGATCTCCGTATTGGTGATCGGCGGGAAGTCCCTGGCATCGACGATTCTGTGCTCCGGCATGATCGCGACGTCGGGCAGAATGGCGACGCCGAGCCCCACCGAGGCGGCGGCCTGGATGCCGGAGAGATTCGGACTCGTATAGGCGATGTGCCAGGTGCGCCCGGCGGCCTCGAGTGCGTGGATCAGCCGGTTGCGATAGAGACAGCCATGTTCAGCGACGGCGATCGGGATCGGATCGCGTTGCATGTCGACCGGATGCTTGCGGCTGGTGACCCATTGCAGGCGTTCCGGCCAGCCGACGCTGCCGCCGCCTTCGCCGATGTTCCGCTTGTAGAGCACGACATCGAGTTCCCCGCGCGCCAGCGCTGCCTGCAAGGTGACGCTCAGGCCGGAGCGCACGTCGAGCCGCAGGCTTGGCCGGGAGCGTGCGAAATCGGACAGGATTTCGGGAAGCCGATAGGCCGCGAAGTCTTCCGGGATGCCGAGCCGCACGACGCCGTCGATGACCGGCCGCGCGACGACGTCCCTTGCCTCCTGCGCCAGCGCCAGAATGCGCCGGGCGTAGGTCAGGAGCCGCTCGCCTTCCTCGGTCGGGGTGGCGCGCTTGCCGTCGCGCACGAGCAGGGGCCGCCCGACCGACTCCTCGAGCCGGCGGATCTGCTGGCTGACGGTCGACTGGGTGCGGTGGACCCGCTCGCCGGCACGGGTGAAGCCGCCGGCGTCGACCACCGAAACGAAGCTGCGCAAAAGCTCGATATCCAGCATGGCGGTATCCATTCAGAAATCCACTGATACCTATTCTATCATTTAATTTCCAACTGGGAAGGGGCGGGCCTACCTGTCGGGGTGAAAGGAAGTCCCGTCATGTCACAGCTCGCTTTGTCCGCCGCTCCGTCGGCCGTTTCGACCAGCAGGCTCCGCCTCGCCTTGATGGTCCTCGGCTTCGTCCTGCTGTGGAGCTCGGCGTTCTCGGCCGGCAAGATCGCCGTCGCCGATTCGCCGCCACTGATCTTCCTCGCCGTACGGTTCCTCGCCGCGGGCGTGCTGATGCTGGCGCTTGCCCCGCTGAGCGGCATCCGGTGGACGCTGTCGCGGCGCGATGTCGCGGTCTTCGCCCTGCTCGGCGTCGCCAACCAGGCGGTCTATCTGGGCATCGGCTACGTCGCGCTCAAGAGCGGCGTCTCGGCCGGACTCGCCTCGCTGATCATCAGCGCCAATCCGATTCTCACGGCCGTGCTCGCCGTAGCGGTGCTTGGCGAACGCATGTCGGTGCAGAAGATCGTCGGCCTCGTGCTCGGGCTTGCCGGCGTCGCCTTCATCGTGCGCAGCCGGCTCGCGCTCGGCACCGACAGCCTGAACGGCATCGTGCTGTGTGTGGTGGCGCTCGTTGCGCTGGTCGTCGGCACGATCCTGTTCAAGTTCTTCGCGCCGAAGCAGGGACTGTGGATCGGCAACGGCGTGCAGAGCCTCGCCGCCGGCATCGCTCTGATGCCCTTCGCGCTCGGCTTCGAGAGCTTTCACGACATCGTGCCGACGACGAGCCTGATGCTCGCCTTCGCCTACAACGTTCTCTTCGTCTCGGTGTTCGCCTATCTGCTCTGGTTCCGCATCCTCCAGGTCAGCGGCGCCACGGCGGCGAGCAGCTATCATTTCCTCATCCCGCCGCTCGGCATGCTGTTCGGCTGGCTGCTGCTCGGCGAGCATCTCGAAGGCGCCGATCTGTTCGGCATCGTGCCCGTGGCGCTCGGCATCTATCTCGTCACCCGTCCTGCCCGTGCGTCGTAGGGAGATTTGATCATGACTGCTCCACGCTTCACGCTGATCGGCGGTCCGACCGTGCTGATCGAGATCGCCGGCTTCCGCCTGCTGACCGATCCGACCTTCGATGCGCCGGGCGACTACAAGCTCCCGCACGTGACGTTGACCAAGACCGGCACGCCGGCGCTCGGCGCCGACGCGGTCGGATCAATCGACGCTGTCCTGCTCAGCCACGACCAGCATGCCGACAATCTCGATCATGGCGGGCGGCACTTCCTGCCGAAGGCCAATCGCGTGCTGACGACCGAGGCCGGCGCGAAGAGGCTCGGCGGCAATGCGCAGGGGCTCGCGCCCTGGCAGTCGGCGGAATTGACGAAGGACGGCAAGCGCCTGCGCGTCACCGCGACGCCGGCACGGCACGGGCCCGCCGGCATCGAGCCTCTGTCCGGCGACGTCGTCGGCTTTGTGATGGAGGCGGAGGGCGCAGCGCCGATTTACGTGACCGGCGACACGGTCTGGTACGACGGCGTCGCCGAAGTCGCGCGGCGCTTCAAGGCCGGCGTCGTGCTGCTGTTCGCCGGCTCCGCGCAGACGCGCGGCGCGATCAACCTGACCATGAACGCCAACGACGCGATCGAAACGGCGCATCACTTCCGCGATGCGACGATCGTGCCGGTGCATTGCGACGGCTGGAAGCACTTCACGCAGACCTGCGCCGACCTCGCCGCCGCGTTCAAGGCGCTCGGCATCGACAACCGCCTGCGTCTCCTGCCGCCCGGCGTCGCGACCGAGGTCGGCTAGCCCGCCGCGCTGGCGGGCTTGCCGCGGAAGCCGGTGACTTGCGACGCCGGCGCGCCGCGTAAGCCCCGGCCGACCGCCTCGGCGACGATCTCCGCGGTCGCCGCGGCGAGCGTCCAGCCGAGATGGCCGTGGCCGGTATTGTAGAAGACGCGCGGCCGGCGGCCCGCGCCGACGCGCGGCAGCATGTTCGGCATCATCGGCCGCAGGCCCGCCCACGGCACGACGCGCTCGGTCGCCACGCGCGGGAACAGCGCGCGCGTCCACTCGACCAGCGGACGAACGCGGTCGTCGCGGATGTCGCGGTTGAAGCCGGCGAACTCGGCGGTGCCGGCGACACGCAGGCGATCCGGCCCGAGACGGCTGGTGACGATCTTGGCCTCGTCGTCGAGCAGCGACACCCACGGTGCGCCCTTGCGGCTCGCCTCGTCGTCGAGCTCGACCGTGATCGAATAGCCCTTCACCGGATAGACGTTGATGCGGTCGCCGAGCATGGCGCCGAAATGCCGGCTGGCGACGCCGGCGCAGACGATCACGGCGTCGGCGTTCGTGCGTTCGGTCTCCGTCGTGCCGTTGCGACGCCAGGCGATCGTCACGCCCTTGTCGCCCGCAGTGGCGGTCTCGACATCGGCGTCGCAGACGAAGCGCGCGCCGCGCCGTTCGCAGGCGGCGGCGAGGCCGGTGGTGAACTTGTGGATGTCGCCGGTCGAATCCGACGGCGTGAAGAAGCCGCCGTACCAGTCGCCGGCAAGCGTCGGCTCGATCGTCGCGATTTCGGTAGGCGTCACGCTGCGGCGGTCGAGCCCGCCCTCGTTCAGGAGCGCGTTGACCCGCTCCGCATGCTCGTAGCCGGCGCGGTCGCGATAGACGTGCAGGATGCCGCGGCGCTCGAGGTCGAAGTCGATGCCTTCCTTCTCGGCCATCGCGAATAGGTACCGCCGCGCGTCGAGCGCGAGGCGTACGGTGGCGAGCGTGTTCTTGCGGTAGTTCGGAATCTGCGCGACGAACTCGGCGAGCCACGAATATTTGTGCCAGCTCGGCGCGAGGCTCATGGACAGCGGCGCGGCCGCGTCGAACATCCACTTCAGGCCCTTGAGCAAGGTCGCCGGCGAATTCCACACCTCGGCATTGCTGACGGACAACTGCCCGCCATTGGCGAAGGACGTCTCCATCGCCGGATAGCGATGGCGCTCGAACACGGTCACGCTGTGGCCGCGTTCGAGCAGGGAATAGGCGGTGGTGACGCCGGTGATGCCGGCTCCGATGACGGCGATATGGGCCATGTCAGGCTCCGCAGACAGGATTGACCGCCCCGGCGGTCGGCCGGTGCGCGGTCCCCATCTGTCGCGGTACCTGAGAGCTTGATCCACACCCGAGAAGTGTGGATGTCCCCTTCGGTGGACGCACTTAAGCGTCTCTCTCCAGATTGTCCGGTCCGTACGGTCCTTTTGCCTGAGAGTTTCCGGGGCGGTTGCTCCGTCGGCGCCGTCTCGGGGCTCTCCCCGGGGCGGTCTCTCCCGCACAGCCTTATGGACGCGCCTAAATTCGCAGAGTCGCGGCCGATAGGCAAATCAACACTTGGTGCACAGCCGTTAAGGAACGCGAAGGCGTCAGTCGCGCCGGAAGGCGGCGCTGGCCAGCCAGCCGATCGCCAGCGCCATGGACATGGTGGCGAGCCCGTAGAGCAAGCCGTGGTCCTGCGACGATTCGACGACGTACTGCTCGATGCCGGCCTTGGTGACGTTGAAGGAGGTCGCCGTGCGCGCGACCATGGCGCCCCGCGCGAACAGCTTCACGTCGACGTCGTAGCGCCCGGTCGCGGCATTGGCCGGCACCGGGATCGAGGCGCGGAACACGGTCGGCGTCAGGAAATTCACCGCCTTGTCCGACTGGCCGTAGAGATGCTGCTGGTCCTTGAGCCGGATGAACGCCTTGCGGAACGGATCGTCGGTGACCGTATCGGCGAAGTCGGCGCCGACCCGCTGCGTCAAAATGTAATTGTCCATGCCGACCTGGAGCCGGCGCAGTTCGTCCGGCCCCGCGATCTGGCTGATCGGCCGGTCGGTGATGATGGTCAGGTAGGAGGGCACGCGCACGAACTCGCGCGTGTCGACATTCACGAAGATACCGAGCACGCGCTCCTTGCGGCGCGCCTTGAGCGTCTCCGACGGGCCGGTCGCAGTGACGACGAGCGCGTAGTCGGCCTTGAGCTGCCCGCCCGTGTCGGGCTGCACCGTGCCGAACAGGACGAGGTCCTCGCCGACATAGTTCGACGTCACGGCGATGCGCTCGTTCGACAGCGACACGACGAGCCGCTCGGCCCGCGCCGCCGAGGCCGCGAGCATGAGCGCAAGTGCGATGGTCAGCCGTGCGATCATCGCGGGCTCACCAGCCGCAGCGAATAGAGATCGTCGGGCGGCACGACGA
Source organism: Pseudolabrys sp. (assembly GCA_051959715.1). Taxonomy (GTDB): domain Bacteria; phylum Pseudomonadota; class Alphaproteobacteria; order Rhizobiales; family Xanthobacteraceae; genus Pseudolabrys. The sequence continues at coordinate 1,033 of JBQCFB010000564.1, read as the reverse complement.
GCTCGTAGGCGAACCGCACGCCGACGGCGAAGACCAGCAGGCCGAGCAGGAGCCGCAGGCGCTCCGGCCGCATCTTGTGCCCGGTGCGCACGCCGAACTGCGCACCGATGACGCCGCCGACCATCAGGATCACGGCGAGGATGGCGTCGACGAGATGGTTCGTCGCCGCGTGCATCACCGTCGCGGAGGCCATCGTGATCAGCGTCAGCACCATCGACGTGCCGATGACCGTCGCGGTCGGCACGCGCAGGAAATAGATGAGCATCGGCACCAGAAGGAAGCCGCCGCCGATGCCCATGATCGCGCCGACGAAACCGATGAGGAAGCCGATGCCCCAGACGGGGATCGCCGAGACATAGATCTTCGAGCGCTTGAAGCGCATCTTCAGCGGCAGGCCGTGCACCCAGTTGTGGCTGCCGGGACGCCGCAGCGTCGCGGGCTGGCCGCGCCGCGCGCGCAGTTCCGCGCGCAGGCTCTCGTTGATCATCAGCAGGCCGACCGCGGTCAGGAGCAGCACGTAGGAGATGCCGATGACGAGGTCGAGCTGGTCGAGCGCGCGCAGCAGCGTGAACAGCCAAACGCCCGTCCCCGTGCCGACAATGCCGGCGGACAACAGCATCAGCGCCAGCGCGACGTCGATGGCGCGCCGCCGCCAGTAATTGAGCGCACCGGTGAAGGAGGAGGCGGCGATGTGGCTCGCCACGCTCGCCACCGACACGGCCGGCGGGATGCCGATGAAGATGAGGAGCGGCGTCATGAGGAAGCCGCCGCCAATGCCGAACATTCCGGAGATGAAGCCGACCGCGAGCCCCATCCCCAAAACGAGGAAGATGTTCACGGGCAGATCGGCGATCGGCAGATAGACCTGCAAGACGGCATCCGGCGTTGAAGCGGTGCGGTTGACCGCACCGTGCCTCGCGAATGTGGCCGATAATGTGCGTGAAGGCGAGTGCGACGATCCGGCGTGGCTAACCGCTTATCAGCGGTTGCCGACCTTGTAGGCGCCGCCCGGCGCGCTGCCGGAGCGACCCTT
>JBQCFB010000563.1:0-6764 GCA_051959715.1 Pseudolabrys sp. | reverse complement strand
CGGCATCAAGGTGCTGCATGTCCCCTATCGCGGCTCGGCTCCGGCCGTGACCGACGTCGCCGGCGGCGTCGTGACCATGAGCTTCTCGAGCCTCGCCGCGGCGCTGCCGCTGATCAAGGCCGGCAAGCTGCGCGCGGTCGCTGTGACGTCGAAGGAGCGCATGCCTCAGCTCCCCGACGTCGAGCCGCTCAATTCGGGCGACCCGAAGCTGGCGAACTACGAATTGCTGAACTGGTTCGCGATGTTCGCGCCGGCGAAGACGCCTCGCGCGGTCCTCGAAACGCTCAATCGCGAGGCCAATGCAGGGCTGAAGGACAAGGCGCTCGCCGACAAGCTCATGGTGCAAGGCATCGTACCGCGGCCGCTCGGCCTCGACGAATGCCAGGCCTTCGTGCGGTCGGAAAGCAAGAAGTTTGCGCAGATCGCGAAGGACGCGCACATCGAGGTCAGCAATTGACCGGCTCCGCCTGGGCGGGAACTTCACCCAGGTTGAAGTCCAGTTCGGCGGAGAAGTGCGTCAGCAGCGTGCAGCCGGTCTTTGTCGTGTGCGGGCCGTGCACCGTCCGTGCCGCGCCGACGAAATAGGCGCCGGGGCCGTATGCGACACCGTCTTCGATGAAGTCGCCGCTGAGCACGTAGACCGTTTCGTCCGCCTTGCTGTGCCAATGCGCCGGAATCGTCGCTCCGGCACGCATCTGCGTCACGACCGCCATGGCTCCGGTGTCGCTGCGATGAAGAACACGAATACTGACGCCGTCGATGTCGAGCGCCTGCTCGTGGACCGTGCTCGCGTCAATGATCGTCTGGTACATGGGGGCAGCTTTCTTCCTTCACCGGCAGGTTGTCGGCGCGCGGATCGTGTCATATCGCCCGGTCCCGGCAAGGGCGCTCACGCAATCCTGATCCCGGCCGGTCCAGGCATTTTCCCTGTCACGCGACCCTCCGCAGCAGATGCCGTCGCAGCGATTCCAGCCATCCCGCGAACGACGTCTGCAAGAAGGTCACCCGCGCGACGCGATCCTCGGCGGCACAGTCGAACGTCGCCCACCATTCGACGAAGGCGATGTCACCGTCGGTCACCGGCGTGACGCGGATGGTCGCCTCGAAGTTCTCGACCGGCAACGGGATCTCGCCCTCGAACGCATAGGTCTGCGCGCGCTCGACATCCGAGAGCGCCAGCAGCCGCTGCCGCCGCCGCGCGCCCTTGTAGAGCACGTCGCGCACGCAGCCGACGGCATCCCCCGCGCGGTCATCCTCGATCGCACTCTCGCCGGCGCCGTCGACCCAGACCGGATAATTGTTGAAGTCGCGGATCACTTGCCACACAGCGTCCGCCGGCTGCGCGATGATGGTGCTGTAATAGGCCTTGGCCATTGCTAAACTCCCGGGTTGCGACCACCTGACGCGATCACACACGGCGCGGCCACCCGGTTTCTGAGGACATTCCATGCCCGATATCATCGTCGCCGACGACGGCGCGGTCCGCACCGTCCGGATGAACCGGCCGGAGAAGAAGAACGCGCTGACATTGGCGATGTACGACGCCATGGCCGAGGCCATCGAAGGCGCCGCCGCGCGCGACGACATCGCCTGCCTGCTCATCGCTGGTCATGCGAGCGGCTTCTGCGCCGGCAATGACATCGTCGATTTCGTCGAGATGACGAAGACCGGCGCGCTCGGGGCGCCGATCCTGCGTTTCCTGCACGCGCTCAACCGTTCGGAGAAGCCGCTTGTCGCCGCGGTCGCCGGTCGTGCCGTCGGCGTCGGCACGACCATGCTCCTGCATTGCGATCATGTCGTCGCAGCGGACGACGCGCTGCTGTCGACGCCGTTCGTCGCGCTCGGCCTCGTGCCGGAGGCGGGCTCCAGCCTGATCGCGCCGCGGCTGATGGGCCATGCGCGCGCCTTCGAGCTGCTGGTGATGGGACGGCCGCTGACCGCTTCGGCGGCGAAGGACGCAGGCCTCGTCAACGCAGTCGTGCCGGCGGCGGAAGTCGACAGTGCGGCGCTCGCAGCCGCCCGGAGCATTGCGGCGCTGCCGCCGCATGCGGTCGCTGCGTCGCGGCGGCTGATGCGCGGAAGCCTCGCGCAGATCGACGGCCAGATCGACGCCGAGGCGGATGCCTTCCGCAAGCGCCTCGCTTCGCCCGAAGCGAAGGCCGCGTTCGCCGCCTTCCTCAACAAGAAGAAGTAGCCAGCCGAAACGCCGATGGCCGGACCTTGCGGCCCGGCCATCGGGAAACCCGGTTCTTCGCGTGCGGCTAGCGGCCGTCGCGGTAGAACGGATCGAACATGTTGTTCGGGTTGTAATTCTGATTGGCCGAGCTCGAGCCGCCGAAGTGCAGCGAAGTATTGCCGTTCTGGATAACGGTGCGGCCGTTCTGGTCCGTCTGCGGCTTCTGCTGGCCGTAACGCGAATCCGGATCGACGAGAGCAGAACCGCCGGTCGCGCCCTGCGCACCCTGGAAGGTGAAGGCATGCGCGGCGGAGCCGAACGCGGCAAGCGCGGCGACGACGGCAAGCGCGCGGACGAGGGTCGATGTCATGGCAGGCCCCTTCCCGAATTCAGGACGCAGCTAGTTTCGGCGAACAATATGGCCAGACGGCGGCGCGCGGAAGCCCCCTTTCACTCGACCTTCAGGCCGAGCTTGTGCACCAGCGCGCTCCATTTCTTCTCTTCCTTGTCGATATCGGCGGCATATTCCGCGGCCGACGAGGTCAGGGGATCGCCGCCCTCGAAATGGATGCGCTTCTGCACCTCCGGGTCGGCCACCGCCTTGCGCGTCTCCGCCGACAGCTTTTCGATGATCGCCGGCGGCGTACCGTGCGGCGCCAGCAGGCCGTAATGCAGCACGGCCTCGAACCCCGGCATGCCGGACTCGTCGAAGGTCGGCACGTCCGGCAGCAACGAGAAGCGCGTCTTGCTCGACACGGCGACCGCGCGCAGCGTGCCGGCCTTGATGTTGCCGAGTGCCGGCGGCAGCACGCCGAACGCGACCGGCACCTGCCCGCCGAGCAGGTCGGTCATCACCGGTGCGGTGCCCTTGTAGGGAATGATGGCGACGTTGATGCCGGCCTCCGCCTTGAACGCCTCGGCGGCCATGTAGCCGCCGGTGCCCATGGCCGAGGTGCCGACATTGAGCTTGCCGGGCTCCTTCTTGGCATAGGCGATCACCTCGGCGACCGTCTTGGCCGGGAACGACGGATTGGCCAGCAGCGCCACCGGCATCGAGGCGACGAGGCCGATCGGCGCGAAGTCGCGGCGCGGCTCGATGTCGAGCTTCGGGTAGAGGCTCGGATTGATCGAGATCGTGCCGGTGTGGCCGAGCAGCAGGGTGTAGCCGTCCGGCTCGGCGCGCGCGACGAAGCGCGTCCCGACGGTGCCGCCGGCGCCGCCGCGATTCTCGACGATGACCTGCTGGTGGAAGGCTTCCGACAGTTTCTGTGCCATGACGCGCGCCATGGCGTCGACGCCGCCGCCGGGCGGATAAGGCACGACGAGCGTGATCTTGCGCGCGGGATAATCCTCGGCGCGCGCAGGCGCAGCGGCGAACACGGCGGCGGCCAAGAGCAGCGCCACGCTCAGCAAGGTCGTGATCTTGCGCATTCGGTTTCTCCTCCCCGTCTTGCCGCCTTGTTGCTTGCGCACGCGCGATGCAGTCCGTCCGCGCGGCAATGCGGCAGACCGGGCGCGGACGATAGTGGCGGCAGCCGCATTTGCCTAATTGGTATTCGGCATGGGCCGTATTCCCGGCCTGAATTGTCGCCGGGCCGTAGAAACGCAAAACCGCCGCCTCGCGGCCGCGAGCCGGCGGTGATCGATCAGGAAATTATCGAACCGAAATCGGCGGGGTCAGTGCACGCTGGCCAGGCCGTTATGGCGAAGCCGTTCGATCTCGTCCTTTACCAGCAACTTTTTTCGCTTGAGTTCCACAACTCTCAAATCGTCGGTCGCGGGGTGCGCCAGGCAGTCATTCAGTTCAGCCTCGAGCGCCTGGTGCTTCTTTTCGAGCTCCGCGAGGTGCGATTGCATCGACATGCAGAATGCCTCCTCAATCAGTGGATCTCCCGAACGTGCAAAGTGTACCCCAAAAGCCGGTTTCACGCGAGCGGGAAAGGGTTAACCGTACCATTGTAAGCGGATCGGGAAGCCTTTGGCGGAGCGAGGTTTTTGCGACGCTTGATGGTCGCTGTGGAAAACGTGATACTCAGTTCCGCGCCCGGGGCCGATCGCGGCCGGGCAGCCGGAACAGCGGTGCCGATGACCGACGAGGACGAACGTGCGTTGCGGGAGGAACTGGCCCGCCTGCAACAGGAGCATCGTGACCTCGACGCCGCCATCGCCGCGCTTATCGCCTCGCCCGGCGTCGACCTCATCCAGGTGCAGCGGCTGAAGAAGCGCAAGCTGATCCTGCGCGACCGCGTCCGCGCCATCGAGGATCAACTGACGCCGGACATCATCGCGTAGGGTTCAAGGCCGCCGCGCGCGCTTGCGTGCGTACATGGCCTGGTCGGCGGCCTCGATCATCGCCGCCGGATCCGAATCGGGATCGAGCGCGACGACGCCCGCGCTGGCGCCGCAGGCGAGCCGCAGGCCCTGATAGTCGACCGACACCTTGGCGATCACCGCTTCGAGCGTCTCCGACTTCGCCGCGGCCTGCGTCGGCCCCGTATTCCAGAGGACGGCGCCGAACTCGTCACCGCCCAGCCGGCCGACCACGTCGGAGGCGCGCAAATTGCGCACCAGATCGGAGATGATGGCCTTGAGCAGCGCGTCACCGGCGGTATGGCCGTGGCGGTCGTTGATCGCCTTGAAGCCGTCGAGGTCGATATACATCAGCACCGCCGGCGTGCCGTAGCGCTTGACGAAGGCGATCGAGCGGGCGAGCTCGCGCTCGAAACCGCGCCGGTTGAGAACGTCCAGCATCGAGTCGGCGTCGGCGCGCTCCTCGAGCTCGGCGATCGACCATTCGGCGCGGATCAGCTTCTCGCGCAGCCGCGCGACCTCGGCGCGCAGCTCGTCCGGCGTCATGGCATTGATGTCGGACGTGTCGGCAGCGTGCTCCTCAGTCACAGCGGCAGTCCCCGAATCGCATTCCAGCGCGGAGAATAGCGCTTTCGCCTTGCCAGCGGAGGGGTCATTCCTATAATGCCGCGCTTCCTTCCGCCGGGGCGCGGAAATCGGGGGCAAAATGCCAGCAAAACCGGTCGCAATCATCATGGGCAGCCAGTCCGACTGGGCCACGATGAAACATGCCACCGAGACGCTGGACGCGCTCGCGATCCCCTATGACGCGCGCATCGTCTCCGCCCACCGCACGCCGAAGCGCCTCTACGAATTCGCCCATGGCGCCCGGGACGCCGGCTTCAAGGTGATCATCGCCGGCGCCGGCGGCGCCGCGCACCTGCCCGGCATGGCGGCGGCGATGACGACGCTGCCGGTGCTCGGCGTGCCGATGAACACGCATGCGCTCGAGGGCAAGGACTCGCTTCTGTCGATCATGCAGATGCCGGGCGGCGTGCCGGTCGGCACGCTCGCCATCGGCAAGCCCGGCGCGATCAACGCCGCGCTGCTCGCGGCGGCGATCCTGGGCCTTTCCGACGCGAAGATCGCAAAGCGCCTCGATCAATGGCGGGCGAAGCAGACCAAATCGGTCGCCAAGCGGCCGAAAGACTGATGCGCTCTCCCCTCAAGCCCGGCGCGACCATCGGCATTCTCGGCGGCGGCCAGCTCGCACGCATGCTGGCGGTCGCCGCCGCGCCGCTCGGCCTGCGCTGCCACGTCTATACGCCGGAGAAGGACAGTTGCGCGCTCGACGTCGTGCACGAAGCCACCATCGGAGCCTATGACGACGCGGCCGCGCTCGCCCGCTTCGCCGACGCGGTCGACACGATTACTTATGAGTTCGAGAATGTCCCCGCCAAAACCGCGGAGATCTTGTCCGCGCACCGGCCGGTGCTGCCCGATCCCACAGTGCTCGAGACGACGCAGGACCGCCTGATCGAGAAGAACTTCATCACGCGACTGAAGATCGCGACTGCGCCCTTCGCGCCAGTGCACTCGGCCACGCAGCTCGCCGAGGGACTGGCCAAGGTCGGCGTGCCGGCGGTGTTGAAGACGCGCACGCTCGGCTATGACGGCAAGGGCCAGGAGAAGATCACCGCGGCGGCCGACGCTGCGGCGGCGTGGCGGCGGCTCAAGCATGTGCCGTGCATCCTCGAGGGCTTCGTCAATTTCCAGCGCGAAGTGTCGGTGATCGCCGCGCGTGGCGCCGACAGCCATGTCGAGTGCTTCGAGCTGACCGAAAACGACCACCGCGACCACATCCTGCACATCTCGCGCGTGCCGGCGAAGGCGACAGCCGCACTCGAAGCCGAAGCGCGGCGTGTGGCGACGAAGATCGTCAACGCCTTCGACTATGTCGGCGTCATGGGCATCGAGATGTTCGTGGTGAAACGAGGCCGCGAGCAGCACGTGCTCGTCAACGAAGTGGCGCCGCGCGTGCATAATTCCGGCCACTGGACGATCGACGGCGCGACCGTGTCGCAATTCGAGCAGCACATTCGCGCCGTGGCGGGCTGGCCGCTCGCCAAGCCGAGGCGGCTGGGGGCGAAGGTCGAGATGCGTAACCTGATCGGCGACGAGATCCTGTCGGCGACGGAGTACCTGACGCAGCCGAACACCGCGGTGCACATTTACGGCAAGGGCAAGCCGAGCCCGCGCCGCAAGATGGGCCACGTCACGCGCGTGTGGCCGGGGAAGT
>JBQCFB010000562.1:0-4058 GCA_051959715.1 Pseudolabrys sp. | reverse complement strand
CGGCGTCGCGCTCCAGGGCGCGCTCAGGACCGTCGACAGCTTCCTACATTAGATCACGATCGAGCCGACGCTCGAGCCGCCGCAGACATAGAGCGTCTGCCCGGTGACGAAGCTGTTGTCCGGATCGGCGAAGAACATGACCGCGCGGGCGACGTCGTCGCTGCGGCCGAGGCGCTTCACCGGAATGGCCGCGGCGAGCGTCTGCTCGCGCGGATCGCCGGGCGGGATGACACCACGGAACATGTCGGTATCGCCGATAGGCCCGGGCGCCACCGCGTTGACGGTGATGCCGGCGGGCGCGAGTTCGAGCGCCCAGCTGCGCATAAGACCGATGACGCCGGCCTTGGTCGCGCCGTAGGCGGTGCGGTTGGCAAGGCCCAGCGCGCCGCGTGTCGACATCAGCACGATGCGGCCGAAGCGGCGCTCCTTCATGCCGGGCAGCACGGCCTGCATGAGCGTCAGCGCGGCGCCGAGATGCAGTTGCGCCAGCGCTTGGAGGTCCTCAAGCTTGGTGTCTTCGATCGAGGCCGGACGGATGGTGCCGGCATTGTGCACGAGGTGCGTGACCTTGAAGCGCGCTGCGATGTCGGCGGCGGCTTTCGTCAGCGCGGCGTTGTCGAACAGGTCAACGGCGAGTGCGTGAAGCTTCGCATGCGTCGCCTTCGGCGCCTGCTTGTCGAGCACGACAACCTCGTAACCGCCGTCGAGCATCGCGCGTACAATCGCCGCGCCGATCCCGGAGGCGCCACCCGTCACAACAGCAACGTTGCCGCTCATGCGCCCTCCTCGACCAGCGCCAGCACGCGTAAGGGGCTGCCTGAGCCCTGCTTGATCTTGAGCGGCGCCGACACGATCACCGCGCCCTTCGGCGGCAGCTTGTCGAGATTGGTCAGGCATTGCAGGCCGTAGCGGCCCTTGCCGTGCATATAGAAGTGCGCCGGATAGGGCGGATTGAAGTGCTGCGCCTGGCCGTAATCGGTGCCGATGGTCTCGGTGCCGAAGCCATGCACGTCGCGCTCCTCGACCAGCCACTTCACCGTCGCCGGTTCAGGGCCCGGCGTGTGCGCGCCGTCATCGCCCATGCCGGCGTATTCGCGGAACGGCTTCTTCGACCAGTCGGTGCGCAGCAGCACCCAGTCGCCCGCCGAAATGCGGCCGTGCTTCTTCTCCCACGCCTCGATGAACGCGACCGTCACGACGAAGTCGGGATCGGCGCTCTCCTTCGAGCAATCGATGACGGAGGCCGGCGCGATGAAGTTGCGCGGGTCGATGGTGTCGACGGCGTTGTTCGGCAAATCCTTGCCGGAAATCCAGTGGATCGGCGCGTCGAAATGCGTGCCGGCGTGCTCGGAGACGGAGAAGTTGGTCCAGTACCAGGCCGGGCCGCGCTCGTCGTAACGCGAGATCTCCTCGATGCGGAACGGCGCCGCCTGGCCGAACTCCGGCGGCAACACGATGGTCGGAAATTCCTGCGACAGAGTCGCGGTGAGATCGACGACGCGGATCGAGCCCTGCGAGACACGCCGCGCGAACGAGACAAGATCGGACGCCATGACTGCTCCTAACTCGCGATCTCGCGCTCGAGCGCCTTGGGATTGACGGCAAGCCGCGCGCGGATGTCCTCGGCAATGTCGCCGACGAAGACGTCCTCGATGCCGCGCTGCAACGCCTGCACCACCGCCTTGGCCAGCGCAGATGGCGCGACCTTCGGCGGCGGCACCGTCTGAAACCATTCGGTCTCGAGCGGGCCGAAGAACACGTTGACCACCTTCACGCCGCCGGGCCGCAATTCGGCGCGCAGGCACTGCGCCGCCGACAGGCACGCCGCTTCCGCCGCCGAATAGGCGCCGTAGGCGGGCCAGTTCATCAGCGCGTGCACCGACAGGAGATTGACGAAGGCCGCGGCCGAGTTGACGCCGTCGGCGCCGCGCGAGCGCATGGCCGGGCCGAAGGCCTGCGCCAGCCGCATCAGGCCGAAATAGCGCACGTCCATTTCCTCGCGCGCCACTGTCAGGCCGTGCCGCTGCATGACGCCGCCGGGCCGCACGTGCTCGGCGGTGTTGACGACGATGTCGATGCGGCCGCCGTTCTGCTCGGCCTGCTCGGAGCAGGATTCGGAATCGGTCACGTCGAGCGGCACGATCTCGACCTTGTCGATCTTGCGCAATGCCGCCTCACCCGGGAACGGCTTCCACGGGTTGGCGATGCCGACGAAGACGATGTTCGCGCCGGCCTCGGAGAAGGCCTTCGCCATCGCCTGCCCGACCGCGGTGCGGCCGTCGGTGATCAGCACGCGGCGGAATTTCGGATCGCAAGTCATCTCGCGCAGTTGCGGATCGTCGGCCATGTTGGGGGTGTCTTTCTCCGGCAGCGCGATGAGCACGGGCGCGCCGCCCTTGTCGAGCTTGAGATCGAGGCGCACGCGCGCGCCCTCCTGCACGTCGCCATGCAGGTGCGAGAGCACGACCGGCCCGGCGTCGAGCTTGGTCAGGCCGGCGCGCCACGGCGTGCGCTCGCGGAAATAAGGGTCGGTCGAGGTCTGGATCGTCGTTTCGGCGAGCACCGTTCCGCGATTGTCGACCGGTACGAACGGCACGCGCGCCGACAGGCACTTGGGGCAGGCGTCGCGCGGCGGATAGAAGATCTCCTGGCAGTCGGAGCAGCACTGCAATTCGAAGCGGCCCTGCGCCGCCGCCGCGGTCAGCCCCTGCGCGGTGCGGCTGCGGATCGACTGCGGATAGAGCGGCTGCCGCGTCTTCTTGAGCGGGTCTTTCCGTTTCGGCCGGGTGAGCGGTGCGGTCATCAGGCCCTCGCGAGCACGGCGGCGCCGGACGACAGGCCGCGGTCGTAGTTGATCATACCGAAGCCGGAGACGACCGCGAGCTTCGCATCCCTGACCGGCTTGCCGATCGGGGTGCCGGCGAGCTGCCGCATCGCCTCGGTGATGCCGAGATAGCCGCCTGCGGCGCCCGCCTGTCCGACCGAAAGCTGGCCGCCGGAGGTGTTGTGCGGGAAGGTGCCGTCGGTGGTGAACGTGTTGCCGCGGATGAAGTCCGGCCCCTCGCCCTTCTTGCAGAAGCCGAGATCCTCGAATTGCATTGTGACGATCACCGGATAGTCGTCATAGGTCTCCAGCAGGTCGACGTCGTCCGGCTTCACGCCGGCCATCTGCCACAGCTCGTCAACATCCATCGCCCAGCCGCCCCGGTACTGGATCGGGTCGTCGGGAAACGAATTGTGCCGCTCGATGGTCGAGAGGATGCGCACGGCCGGCAGGCCGAGCGATTTCGCAGTGTCCTCGCGGCAGACAAGGAAAGCCTCAGCGCCGGCGCAGGGCATGACGCAGTCGAACAGATGCAGCGGGTCTGAGATCGACCGCGCCTTCATGTATTCGTCGAGCGTCAGCTTTTTCTTCATCATGGCGAAGGGGATCGCCAGCGCATTGTCGCGCTGCGCAACGCACAGCTTGCCAAAGTCCTCGCGCTTGGCACAATATATGTTCATGTAGTTCTTGGTGATCAGCGCGAACGAGGCGTTGGCCCCGCCGGAGCCGTACGGGTAGACGGCGTCCTGCGCGAAGCGCGAGAACGAAGTCAGCGTCTTGCGGAAGGAGTCGACGTGGTTGGTGTCGGCGGCGACGCACGCGACGAACTGCGCATCGCCCGCCTGAACGGCGCGCGCGGCGCGCCGCAGGCCGATGATGCCGGACGCGCCGCCCATCGGCACGTGATCGAGCCAGCGCGGCGTCAGGCCGAAATGCTGCGTCAGGCCGACGGCCGTGTCGGGGCCCACGGTGAAGCTCGAAACGATCAGGCCGTCAATGTCCTGCGGCTTGATGCCGGCGCCGAGCGTCAATTCGTGCAGCGCCCGGCCGATCCACCAGTGCGCGCTGTTCACCGAATAGCGCCGGTACGGGATCGTGACGGGCACGCAGGCGACGACGCCGTCATAGGCGAGACGGACACCCATCACATGAACAACTGGATGCTGCCGAACGCCGCCTCGCTGTTGACGAGGTCGACGCGCTTGAGCTTGATCTTCAACTTGCCGTCGACGAC
>JBQCFB010000561.1:0-3816 GCA_051959715.1 Pseudolabrys sp. | reverse complement strand
CACGGTGATCTTCGTGCGGCAGATGCGCTCGGCCGCTTTGATGAAGTCGTCGCCGTTCTCGGCGTCGCGGCAGGCGGCGGTGGCGATCGCCCAGACCTTCGACACTTCGAGCACGTCGCACAAGGTGCGGAAGCGGCGCAGCGCCGCGAGCGCCGTCTCGATCGCGTCCGACGCAAGCAGACCCGTCGTCTGCACCTGACGGCCGAGGCCGGCGAGCACCTTCTCGTTGAAGATCGGCGTCGGCGAGCGCGTCAGGCCCTCGTAGATGACGAGGCGCACCGAGTTCGAACCGATGTCGATGACGGCGACGGCGGGGCCGGTTTCGAGCCGGCCCTTCGGCGAGGAACCGGCGCGCTTACGCTTCGCGCGGGATTTGCCGGATGAGGCTGCGGGGCGAGGATTCTTTGAGCGATTTGCCACGGCCCGAGAGGCTCGGATTGGTCATGAAGTACTTGTGGGCGTTGAACGGTTCCTCGCCCGGCGCCGCCTTTATGCGCGTCGAGGACCCGTCCGGCAAGACCTTCCAGCTCTGCTCGTTGTCCTTGAAATTCGCCGCCATGATCTGGCCCAGCACCTGTTCGTGCACGGTCGCGTTCTGGATCGGGCACAGAGCCTCGACGCGGCGGTCGAGATTGCGCGGCATCATGTCGGCCGACGAGATGTAGACCGCGGCCTTCGCATGCGGCAGGCCGTGGCCGGCGCCGAACGCGTAGATGCGGCCGTGCTCGAGGAAGCGGCCGACGATCGACTTGACGCGGATGTTCTCGGACAGGCCCGGCACGCCGGGCCGCAAGCAGCAGATACCGCGCACGACGAGGTCGACCGAGACGCCGGCCGCCGACGCTTCATAGAGCGCGTCGATGATGCCGGGATCGACCAGCGCATTCACCTTCATCCAGATCGCGGCGGAGCGCCCCGCTTTTGCGTGCGCGATCTCCTGCGCGATGTGATCGAGGATGCGCTTGCGCAGCATGATCGGCGAAATCGCCATCGCCTCGAGTTCGCCCGGCTCGGCATAGCCGGTGATGTAGTTGAAGATGCGCGCAATGTCGCGCGCGATCACCGGATCGGCGGTGAAGAAGGAACAGTCGGTATAGATGCGCGCGGTCACCGGATGATAGTTGCCGGTGCCGACATGGACGTAGGTGGCGAGCGCCCCACCCTCGCGGCGCACGACGAGCGAGAGCTTGGCGTGCGTCTTCAATTCGATGAAGCCGTAGACGACCTGCGCGCCGGCGCGCTCGAGGTCGCGGGCCCAGCGGATGTTGGCCTCCTCATCGAAGCGCGCCTTGAGCTCGACCAGCGCGGTCACCGACTTGCCGGCCTCCGCCGCCTCGACCAGCGTCTTGACGATCGGCGACTCCGCCGAGGTGCGGTACAAGGTCTGCTTGATGGCGACGACGTTCGGGTCGCGCGCCGCCTGTTGCAGGAATTGCACCACGACGTCGAACGACTCGTACGGGTGGTGGACGATCAGGTCCTTCTGCCGGATCGCCGCGAAGCAGTCGCCGCCGTGGTCGCGAATGCGCTCCGGATAGCGCGGATTGTAAGGCACGAATTCGAGATCGGGCCGGTCGATGCGCGTGAGCTGCGACAGATCGTTGAGCGCCATCACGCCGTCGACCAGAAACACCTCGTCGTCGGCCACGGCCAGCGCCCGCTGCACGAAGGTGCGCAGCTCGACCGGCATGGTCGTGTTCATCTCGAGACGGATCACCGAGCCGCGGCGGCGCTGCTTCAGCGCCGTCTCGAACAGCCGCACCAGATCTTCCGCCTCTTCTTCGATTTCAACTTCGCTGTCACGGATGACGCGGAAGGCGCCCTGCCCCTTCACGGTGTAACCGGGAAAGAGGCGGCCGATGAACAGGCACGTCGCGCCCTCGAGCGTGATGACCCGCACCTGGTCACCCGCGCCCGGCAGCCGGATGAAGCGTTCGATCTTCATCGGCATGCGGATCAGCGCGTTCATCGCCTTGCCGTCCTTGCCGCGCGCAAGCTGGAGCGCCAGCGAGAAGCCGAGATTCGGAATGAACGGGAACGGATGCGCCGGGTCGATGGCGAGCGGCGTCAGCAGCGGAAACACGTGGGTGAGGAAGTGTTCCTCGAGCCAGGCGCGCTCCGCCTTCTTGAGGTCCTCGGCATCGACCAGCACGACGCCCTTGTCGGCGAGATCGGAGCGCAGCTTCAGCCAGCGCTGCTGCTGGTCGGAGGCGAGCGAGGCGACCGCCTCGCCGATGCGGGCGAGTTGCTCGCCCGGCGTCAGTCCCTCCGGAGACGGCGTGGTGATGCCCTGCTTCACCTGGCCTTTCAGGCCGGCGACGCGGACCATGAAGAATTCGTCGAGGTTGTTCGCCGAGATCGACAGGAACCGGACCCGCTCGAGCACGGGATGGTGCTCGTTCGCCGCTTCCTCCAGGACCCGGCGGTTGAAGTGCAGCCAGGACAATTCACGGTTGATGAAGCGGGACGGGCTGTCGCGGAGCGAGGGCTCGCGGACCGGCGCGGCGGCCGTCGCCGGCGCCGGGTCTACGGAATTTTCCTCAACGATTGCAGCAACTTGCCCGCGCGGCGTCATGGTCGAAATCCTGCCTGAAGCACGGGATTAGCCGGGTTTCATGGCGTCTGGATGACAGTTCGCGCCCTCGGGCGCCCGTGCGTCAAGGCAATACCACCGAAATGGTTTCGTCTTCGTCAGGCGCCTTCGGGCGCGCGGAAGACCTCGGCCGCCAGCGCCCGGGTGATCGGCCGGTGCCGGCGCATGGCCTCCTCGTCGAGGGCGAGGACCGCCGAGCGGGCCGCGGCGAACGAGCGTTCGATGCGGTTGGCGACGTAGCCGACCACGGTCTGGTCGAGCGCGATCTGGCGGTCGGCGGCGAGCTTGACCATGACGAGGCGCAGCAGTTCGTCATCCGGCGCGGCGAGCGCCACCGAGGGCAGCGCGCGCAGCCGCGAGCCGAGGTCGCGGATCGCGACGCGGAAGCTCGCCGGATGCGCCCGCGCCGTGATCAGCACGTCGGCGCCCTCTTCGCGCGCAAGATTGAGCAGGTGGAACAGCGCGCGCTCGTCGAGGCCGTCGGCTTCGAGATCTTCCAGCACCAGCGCGCCGGTCGCGAGCGCCGTCGGCAGCGTTTCCTCGCTGAGCAGATTGGCGGCGAGCATGCGCGCGCCGGCCGCTTCCGCCCACATGGCGGCGAGATGGGTCTTGCCCGCGCCTTCCGGCCCGATCAGCACCATCACGCGGTTCGGCCAGTCAGGCCAGCGCTCGATCAGCGCCAGCGCGGCGGCGTTCGACGGCCCCGGCAGGAAATCGTCGCGCGCATAGCTGACCGCATGGTCGAGCGCGAGCACGAGTTGCCGCGGGCCGAAGGAGACCGTCATGCTCCGGGCCTTTCACCGGTGTAGAGGGAGCTCTCCAGATAGCGCCGCAGCGCGAAGCGCGCCAGCACGCCGATGGTCGCGGCGAGCGGCACCGCGACGAGCAGGCCGACGAAGCCGAACAGGTAACCGAAGGCGAGCAGCGCGAAGATCATCCACACCGGATGCAGGCCGACGCTCTCGCCGACGAGTTTGGGCGAGAGCACGTTGCCCTCCACGGCCTGTCCGAACAGGAAGATGCCGAGCACGGTCAGGATCGAATAATAGTCCGGCCAGAACTGCGCCACCGCCACCGCGACCGAGAGCACCAGTCCGGTCATCGAGCCGACATAGGGGATGAACGTGATCAGCCCCGAGATGAGGCCGATCAGCAGGCCGAAATTCAGCCCGGTCACGGTCAGCGCCAGCGCGTAGAACGAGCCGAGGATCAGGCAGACCGCC
>JBQCFB010000560.1:0-2235 GCA_051959715.1 Pseudolabrys sp. | reverse complement strand
G
The DNA here is from genome assembly GCA_051959715.1 of Pseudolabrys sp. Classification (GTDB taxonomy): domain Bacteria; phylum Pseudomonadota; class Alphaproteobacteria; order Rhizobiales; family Xanthobacteraceae; genus Pseudolabrys. Next base: position 2,234 of record JBQCFB010000560.1, on the reverse strand, counting down.
ATGGCGCGCTGCGGCTGAAGAAGAACGCGGCCTGGCGCTTCGCCGGCCAGATCACCGGCTGCGAGGGCTATGTCGAGAGCGCCGCGGTCGGGCTGATGGCCGGGCGCTTCGCCGCCGCCGAGCGCCGCGGCGAAGCCGTCGTTCCGCCGCCGCCGACCACGGCGCATGGCGCGATCCTCGCGCACATCACCGGCGGCCATATCGAGACGATCGACAACGGCCCGTCCTCGTTCCAGCCGATGAACATCAATTTCGGGCTGTTTCCGCCGCTCAGCGCAGCGCCCGACTTCGACCGCAAGAGCCCGCTCGGCCGCGGCACCGCCAAGGCGCTGGCCAAGAAGAGCGCGATCACGCGGCGCGCCCTCGCCGATCTCGACGCCTGGCGCGGCGCGCAGGCGCAAGCGGCCGAGTAGCCAATCTGTCATGGCCGGGCTCGTACCGGCCATCTCGCTTAGGAGGGCAAAGCCGTGCCTTCCTAAGCGGGGTCACCGGGACAAGTCCGGTGACGACAATTACGCCGCAAAAATCCTTTTGGTATCCCTTGCCGCGCGCCACAGCAGCCATTGCCGCCTGATGCGCGACAGGGGCTCCGGCGCAAAGGGCTCGTAGCCGCGCCGGTCCATGCGCCGGAAGGTCGGCCCGATCAGCGCGACCGGCAGCAGCGCCGGCATGATCGCCGCCGGCGTCTCGCCCGCCTCCATCGCCGCCGCCGTCAGTTGTCGCCGCGCATGACGGCGCAATTCGGCGAGCGCCGCCAGAAGTTCGGCACTCTCCTTGCCGGCGAAGACCGCCGCGCGGTCGACCCTGTGCCGGTCCAGCACTTCGAGCGGAATATAGAGCTGGCCGCGCGCGGCATGCTTCGGCAGCGCCAGCACGGCGCCGAAGACGGTCAGCGCGATGCCGGCATGGCGCGTCAGCGCGTCGACGGCAAATCCCTCCTGCCCGAGCACTTTTGCCGCCCCGGCCAGCAAGAGGCCCTCGGTCAGCACGGCGTGATTGTCGAGATCGTCGAGCGTCCGGAACGGTTCGTCGTAGAGATCGAACGAGTGCGCATCGACGAAGGCGGTGAGCCGCGACACATCGAGGCCGTGCTCGGCGATCGCCGCGCGCAGCGCCGCAGCGACCGGATGCGCCGCCGCCTCGCCGTCGCGCGCGCCCTCGAGCACCTCGCGCCACCATTGCAGGCGGATCTCGCCCGGCATCGGCTCGCGCGCGACGTCGCGCACGCGTCCGATCTCGACGGCGAAAGCGTAGAGCGCCAGCAGCGCATCGCGCCGGTCGGCCGGCGCAAACAGCGTCGCGAGATAACGGTCGCGGTCATACTCACGCACCAGCGCCGCGCAGTGCCCCGCCATGTTCATGGCACGGCGATCAGCGCCGCGCCGACGCGGCGGCGCTCGGCGAGCAGCACGTTCCAGGTGCGCACGGCGGCGCCGGTCGGCATCGTGTCGACCGACAGTGAGGCGTCGCGAAAGCGCTGACGCAAGCGTTCGGGCAGGACGAAGGGATCGCGGCCGCCGCCGATCAGGAAGAAGTCGAGCTCGTCGGCCCGTTCGAAGGCCGGAGCCAGCGCGGCCGCCGACAGTTCGGCAATGCTCGTGACCGGCCAGGCCCAGATGCCGTCGGGAAAGCACAGGAGCGAGCCGCGGTGCGACATGCCGCCGAAGCGGAAGCCGCCATTGCCGTAGGCCTCCACCGGCGCCGGCTGCGGCAGGTGACGATTGTTGATGTTTGCGGTCTCGATCATCGAGAGTGGACGATGCCTCACACTCCGTTCGTTCCCGCGAAAGCGGGAACCCAGAACCTCAATCACTCAAGCTACAGTTTGTTCTCTGGACCCCCGCTTTCGCGGGGGCGAACGGATAGGGCTCAGGCCTTCTCGTCGTCCTTGGGCTCGGCGCGCGTCAACGCGTCGCCGCCGCGCCCGACGCCGAGATAGATCAGGATCGGCGAGGCGATGAACACCGACGTATAGGTGCCGACCAGCACGACGCCGAACATCATGGTCGCGGTGAAGGAATGGATCGCCTGGCCGCCGAACAAGAGGAGCGCGAGCAGCGCCAGCGACACGGTCAAGTGCGTGATGACCGAGCGCGACAGCGTCTGGTTGACCGATGCGTTCAGGAGCTCCGGCATCGGCATCTTCTTGTAGCGGCGCAGCATCTCGCGGATACGGTCGTAGATGACGACCGTGTCGTTGAGCGAATAGCCGAGAATGGTCAGCAGCGCGGCGA
>JBQCFB010000559.1:0-8198 GCA_051959715.1 Pseudolabrys sp. | reverse complement strand
GAGGAGCGAGGCGCGTCCGCGCCGAGCCTCGAAGGATCTGTGAGTCAGAGGTCCTTCGAGGCCCGGCGGCTCACGCAGCCGGGCACCTCAGGACAACGGCGAAGCTCACGCCACCGGCTTGCCGCGCACGAGCGGCCAGTCCGGCTCGTTGTGCTGCATGATCCAGGTCTCGGCCATCGCCGCGTCGTACCATTCGCGCCAGGCCGGCAGCGCCATCACCGCGTCCATGTAGGCGCGCGTGTCGGCCTTCACCGGCAGGCCGTAATTGTGGAAGCGCGCGACGACCGGCGCGTACATGGCGTCGGCATTGCCGAAGGTCTTGCCGAACAGGAACGGACCACCGTAGCGCGCGCGGCACTCGCCCCAGATCGTCTCGATGCGGGCGAGGTTTTCCATCACCTCCGGCGTGTGCGTCGCCGGACGCGGCTTCGGCGGCAGCCACAAATTCATGGTGCAGTGGGTGCGCAAGGGGACGAAGCCGGCATGCATTTCAGTCGCGACCGATCGGGCGTGGCTGCGCGCCCGCGCATCGGACGGCCACAGTTTCGCGTCGGGGAAGCGCTCGGCCAGATGCTCGAGGATCGACAGCGATTCCCAGACCGGCTCTCCGCCGTCGATCAGGATCGGCACCTTGCCGACCGGCGAATGTCTGAGGATCTCCTCCTTGCTCCCCGGCAGGTAGAGCGGGATGACCACCTCGTTGAACGGGATGCCGGCGGCCTTCATGGCGATCCACGGCCGCAGCGACCAGGAGGAGTAGTTCTTGTTGCCGATCACGAGGGTCAGGGACATGGGTCTTGCTCTTTGATGTTGCGTGGCCGTTGTTAGCGCGCCGTCAGGCCCGATGCACCTGCGGCCAATCGATCTCGTCCTCGGCGTAGATCCAGGGCTCCGCCACGGCGGCGTCGCACCATTGCCGCCAGGCCGGCAGCGCCGTGACCGCGTCCATGTAGGCGCGGGTCTCGCGGCTCACATCGACGTCGTAGGTGAGAAAGCGCGAGACGACCGGCGCGTACATGGCGTCGGCCGCGCCGAAGGTCTTGCCGAACAGGAATGGCCCGCCATACCGCGCGCGGCACTCGGCCCACATGGCCTCGATGCGCGCGACGTCGGCGGCGGCCTGCGGCGTCAGCGGCCGCTTCATCACCTTGCGCGCGAAGTTCACCGGCAAGTGGCCGCGCAAGGCGCTAAAGCCAGCATGCATTTCGCTCGCTACGGCGCGCGCATGCGCCCTCGCCGCGACATCGGCGGGCCAGAGCTGCGCGTCGGGGAACTTCTCGGCCAGGTATTCGAGAATGGCGAGCGACTCCCAGACGCGGATATCGCCGTCGATCAGGAGCGGCACCTTCGCCGCCGGGCCGGCCGCGCGCTTGAACTCCGGCGTCTCGAACGGCACCAGCATTTCCTCGAACGGGATGCCCGCCGCGACCATTGCGATCCATGGCCGCAGCGACCAGGACGAGTAGTTCTTGTTGCCGATGACGAGGGTCAGGGACATGGCGTCTCGATTGAGCTCCGCGCGCACCGCTTGCTCGCTTCACCTCTCCCATAGGGAGAGGTCGACGCGCGTCAGCGCGGCGGGTGAGGGGTTGCGGAGTTCGATAGTCAGTATCCCCCTCACCCCAACCCTCTCCCCGCAGGGGAGAGGGAGCCCGCTGTGCATGCGGCACCATCAACATTCAATAGCAGCGCATAGCCGACAAACGAATTGTGCTGATCGAGCCCAGCAGCGCGGTGAATGGCTTCACGCCTTCTTCGGCTCGGGCGCCTCGACGGGGCCGCCGGCCTTCTTCCACGCGCCGAAGCCGCCCTTGATGTGGGCGACGGGCTTGAGGCCCATGCGGTGCGCGGTCTGTGCGGCCAGAGCGGACCGCAAGCCGCCGGCGCAGAAGAAGACGAACTTCTTGTCCTGCGCGAAGACCGGCTTGTGGTACGGGCTCTGCGGGTCGATCCAGAACTCCAGCATGCCGCGCGGGCAATGGAAGGCGCCGGGCACCTTGCCGTCGCGCTGCAATTCGCGGATGTCGCGGATGTCGACGAGCACGGTGTCGTCGCGGCCGGCGAGCTTGACCGCGTCCTCGGTCGGCAGCGTCTCGATCTCCCGCTCGGCCGCCTCGCACAGCATCTTGATGCCGGTGGTGATGGTCTGCGGCATGGGAGCCTCCTTCAAGGTTCCGGCGAAACTGGCAGATGCCGCCGCCCCGCTCAAGCCGCGGCGGAGTTGAAGACCGCCCCGGCGCGTGCACCATGCTTGCCGGCGCGCCTGATGCGATTCGCCAGGGATCGGCCATGACGACGCTCAATCTTCTCGACGTCCTCGCCTTCGTCTGGTTCCTGACCGCCTGGCTCGGCTATTCCTATGTGATCGAACGCACCGCGAGCGGCCGCACCGGCCTCAATGCGTTGATGAACCGGCATCGCGACGAGTGGATGATGCACATGCTCGGGCGCGAGAACCGCATCGTCGAGGCCCAGGTTTCCGCCGCGCTGCAAAACGGCACCGCCTTCTTCGCCTCGACCAGCCTGATCGCCATTGGCGGCACGCTCAGCCTGCTGCGCGCGCCGGAGGCGGTGCTGCCGCTCATGTCGGTGCTGCCGGCGGGGTCGGCGCCATCGCGCGAATTGTGGGAGATGAAGATGCTGGGGCTGGCCATCATCTTCGTCTATGCGTTCTTCAAGTTCGCCTGGTCGTACCGGCTGTATAACTACTTCGCCATCCTGCTCGGCGCGGCGCCGCCGGCCGCCGACAAGGACACAGCCCTGGCCAAGGCCTTTGCGCATCGCGCCGCGAATATCTGCGCCGACGCGGGCCAGCACTTCAACCGCGGCCAGCGCGCGTTCTTTTTCGCGCTCGGCTATCTCGGCTGGTTCCTCGGCGCCATCCCCCTGATGGCGACCACGCTGGCGATCGTCGTCGTGATGTGGCGGCGGCAGTTCGCCTCGGTGTCGCGCCGCGCCTTCGAAGTCCCGGCGGCCTGAGGGCGTCTCAGGCCATTCCCATCAGCACCGCGATGGTGGCGACGACAAGCACGGCGGTCGCGGTCGCGACGACGGTGACGACGCGCTCGCCCCAGGTTGCGGTCTCCAACGTCAACGGATCGCCGTCATAGGGCACGATGTCGGCGGACGACAGTCCCGGCGTCGCCGTCTTGATGTCGAAGGACATGGCTGATTCTCCAAGCTGGCCATTGTTTTGCGGTGTTACGCAAAGCACAGGCGTGAGCGCTCGGATCGAATCGGCGTCACGCAGCCCGAAGACCCTGACGCCACGAATCGCCACAAACAGTTAAAGGATACCGATGACCGCGAGTTGTTACAATTTGTACGCGCAGCCACTCGACGGCGGGGCCGGCGCACACCATCTGACTGATTCGCGAATCAATGAGAGGACGTCATGTCGCCGGTCAGCCTGCTGCTCAACATTCTCTGGATCGTCTGCGGCGGCATCTGGATGGCCGCCGGATGGCTGGTCGCGGCGCTGATCATGGCGGTGACCATCATCGGCCTGCCCTGGGCCAAGGCGGCGCTCAACATCGCCGTCTATACGGTCCTGCCCTTCGGCTACACGGTGGTCGACAAGCCGCCCGGGGCCTTCGGCGGGCTGTTCGCCCTGATCGGCAATGTCGTCTGGTTCGTGCTTGCCGGCTGGTGGCTGGCGCTCGGCCACCTGATCGCGGCCGTGCTGCTCGCCGTCACGATCATCGGCCTGCCCTTCGCCTGGGCGCACCTCAAGCTCGCCGGCATCTCGTTCTGGCCGCTGGGCCGCGAGATCGTGCCGATCGACGCCGTGCGGCGCATGCCGGTGCGGTGAACTAGATCAAGAGCCGCGCGGCGATCGCGAGGATCAGCGCCGGCGGCATCACCAGCGCCCCGACTTTCAGGAACCGCCAGAAGTCGACGTGCTCGCCATCGCGGCGAATGGCGAGCAGCCACAGGATGGTGGCGAGCGAGCCGGTGATCGACAGGTTCGGGCCGAGATCGACGCCGATCAGCGCGGCGTCGGTGACGACGAGCGGTGGATGTGCCTGGGTGAGCACCGAGGCTGCGATCAGCCCGACCGGCAGGTTGTTCATCAGGTTGGAGACGAGCGCGATGACGCCGCCCGCCGCCGCAGCGGCGAGCGTCTCGGAGTGGTGAGCGAGCGCGATCAGCTCGCGCGTGACGCCGTCGATCACGCCCGTGCCCTCGATGGCGCGCACCAGCACGAACAGGCCGGCGACCAGCGGGATGACGCTCCACGACACATGCCGGACCACAGGCCAGGGCGAGGCGCGCTCGGTTGCCAAGACCGCGAGCGCGGTCGCGACGCCGCCGATCGCCGCCGGCCAGCCGAACTTGATGTCGAGAAAGGACGTGATGATGAGCGCCAGCGCGGTGAACACGATGCCGGCGAGCGCGACGAAGGCGCCGCGCGGCAGGCTCTGTCGCGGCGGCAGTTCGACGCGGCCGGCGAGCGCATGGCGCATGCGCCAGCGCAGCACGAGATAGGTGACGACGATCGACGCGACCGACGGCAGCGTGAAGCTCTTGAGCCACGCGAGCAGCGGCGGCATGTGGCCGCCATAGAGCACGATGTTCGCCGGGTTCGAGATCGGCAGGACGAAGCTCGCGGCATTCGCGACGAAGGCGCAAATGAAGAGATAAGGCAGCGGTTCGAGCTTCGCCTTCTTCGCCGCCGCGAACACGGCCGGTGTCAGCACCACCGCCGTAGCGTCGTTCGACATGAACACCGTGACGAGCGTGCCGACCGCGTAGATCAGGAGGAACAACCGGCGCGGCGAGCCTTTGGCGTGCAGCGCGGCCTCGACCGCCAGCCAGTCGAACAGGCCCTCGCGCCGCGCCGTCTCCGACAAAAGCATCATCCCGACGAGGAAGAGATAGACATCGAGGCCCTGCCCCATCGCCGTAACGGCGTCGCGCCACGGCACGAGCCCGAGCGCGACCACCGCCACCGCGCCGGCGACCGCCCAGATCGCCTCGGGCCAGCGCAGCGGCCGCACGATGACGCCGGCAATCGCCAGCAGCGCGATGGCGAGCGTCAGCGCGTTGGCGAAAGTCACGACCATGCGATGTCCGAAGCCCCCCTTGCCCGGTCTAAGGCGCGGTCCGGCCGATCACAATCCCCTTCGGGACGCGGCGTTCCAGCCGACCGCCGGACGTTGCGCGCTCACACCGTTCAAGGCAGACTTTTGCGCTCGTTGCGGCCGGGAGCCCTGAATGTCGAGACTGGCGAATGCCGGTGAAGCGCTGGCGATGCATGCGCGGCTGACGCCGGACAAGATCGGCGCCAGCGATCTCGACCGGCGCATGACCTTCAGGCTATGGCACCAGCGCGCCTGCCGGTTGGCCAATGCACTCATGGGCTTGGGCCTCGGCAAGGGCGACCGCGTCGCCGTGCTCGCCTACAATTCCATCGAGTGGCTCGAGATTTACGCCGCGACCGCTCTCTCCGGCATCGTCGCCGTGCCGGTCAACTTTCGCCTCACGGCCCAGGAAGCCCGCTACATCATCGAGAACTGCGAGGCGCGCGCCCTGATCGTGCAGGACGAGCTCTTCGGCACGATCGAGGGGGTCCGCCGCGAACTCGGCATTGCGGACAAGAACATCGTCGTCTTCGGCAAGACACCCGGCCCGGCCGGCTTTACCGCCTACGAGGACCTCCTGTCGCGCGCCAGCGAGACACCGCCGGACGTCGCCGTCACCGGCGAACATCCGTGGATGTTCATGTACACGTCGGGCACCACCGGCAAGCCGAAAGGCGCGATCCGCAATCATCGCGGCGGCGCCATGCTCTCGATGATCACCGAGATCGAGCTCGGCCTGTCATGGCACGACTCCGCGCTGCTGGTCATGCCGATGTGCCACGCCAACTCGCTCTATTTCTATGGCGCGTTCTCTTATTGCGGCGGCACCTGCACCGTCTACAACCGCAAGAGCTTCGATCCCGAACACCTGGTGCGCACGCTCGCCGAAGGCGGCGCGAGCTTTACCTCGCTGGTGCCGACGCATTACGCGATGATGCTCGATCTGCCGGCGGCGACGCGCGCCAAGTACAATGTCGACGCCGTCACCAAGCTGATGATCTCGTCGGCGCCAGCGCGGCGCGAGACCAAGCTCGCCATCATGGAGTATTTCCGAAACAGCGGCCTGTTCGAGCTCTATGGTTCGACCGAGGCAGGCTGGGTGACGATGCTGCATCCCGACGAGCAGTTCGACAAGCTCGGCTCGGTCGGGCGCGAATGCGTCGGCTCGCGGCCGATCCGCCTGCTCGACGCGCAAGGCAACGACGTGCCGGACGGCGAGCCGGGCGAACTGTTCTCGTGCAACGACTACACCTTCGACGGATACTGGAAGTTGCCGGAGAAGACTGCGGAGGCTTTCCGCGGCGACTATTGCAGCGTCGGCGACATGGCGCGGCGTGACGCGCAGGGGTTCGTCTATCTGGTCGACCGCAAGAGCAACATGATCATTTCCGGCGGCGAGAACGTCTACCCGTCCGAAGTCGAAGCGCTGCTCGCGACGCACGACAAGGTGCGCGACGTCGCGGTGATCGGCCTGCCCGACGCGAAATGGGGCGAGCGCGTGCACGCCGTCATCGTCGCGCGCGACGGCGAGCCGCCGAGCGAAGCCGAGATCATGGAGTGGTGCAAGACGCGCATCGCCGGCTACAAGCGGCCGCGCTCGGTCGCCTTCATCCGCGACACCGACATGCCGCGCACCGCCACCGGCAAGATCCAGCACCGGCTGCTCAAGGTGCAGCAGGAAGCGTCCGCCACAAAGGAAACGACATGACCGACGTTCAGGATCTCAACGCGGACACGGAGTCCTGCGCCGCCTGGATCGCGAAATTCCTGAAGGCGCGCGGCGTCGACCGCATCTTCGGTCTCCAGGGCGGCCACATCCAGCCGATCTGGGACCATGTCGCGCGGCAAGGTATCCGCATTATCGACGTGCGCGACGAAGGCGCCGCCGTGCACATGGCGCACGCGCATGCCGAGCTTGCCGGCGGCTTCGGCGTCGCCATGGTCACCGCCGGCCCCGGCGTCACGAACACCGTCACCGCCATCGCCAACGCGTCCCTCGCCCGCGCGCCGGTGCTGCTGATCGGCGGCTGCACGTCGCGGCCGCAGGCGAACATGGGTCCGCTCCAGGACATTCCCCACGTCGACATATTGCGGCCGGTGACGCGCACCTCGCGCACCTTGCGCGTCGCCGACCAGGTGATCCGCGAATTCGACGAGGCGGTGGCGCGGGCGATGGGCGATGCCGGCGAGCCGGGGCCGGTCTATCTCGAGATCCCGACCGACGTCTTGCGCACGCACGTCGCGAAGAACCTGGTGCTCGACGAGTGGATCGCGGCCAAGGCGCCGCGCCGTCCCCTGCCCGATCCGGCCACGGTGAAAGAAGCCTTCGAGGTGTTCTGGTCGGCGAAGCGGCCGGTCGTGTTCACCGGCCGCGGCGCGCGCAATGCGGGTGACGCTCTGGTGCGGCTCCTGGATGCGACCGGCGCGCTTTACCTCGACACGCAGGAGAGCCGCGGCCTCGTCCCCGCCGATCATCCCTCCATCGCCGCAGCCGTGCGTGCGCAGGCGATGACCGATGCCGACGTCGTGCTGCTCGTCGGCCGCAAGCTCGACTACCAGACCGGCTACGGCTCGCCGGCAGTGTTCCCGCATGCTCGCTTCATCCGCCTCGCCGACAATCCGGGCGAACTGATCGACAACCGCCGCGGCCAGCCCGAATTGCTCGCCGATCCGGCGTTGGCCATCGACGCGATGGTTGCCGCCGCCGGCAACCGCGAGAGCGGCATCGACAAGGCGTGGGCCGACGGGATGCGCAAGAAGAACCGCGACCGCATGGCCAAGGCCGCGAGCGGCGCGAAACAGATGACCGGCGAGGACGGCAAGGTGCATCCGCGCGCGATCTTCGACGTCATCGCCGAGCTTGCCGATCCCGATTACATCGCCATCGCCGACGGCGGCGACCTGCTGAGCTTCGCCCGCACGGGCTTGCAGGCGCGGACCTACATGGACGCCGGCGCCTTCGGCTGCCTCGGCGTCGGCGTGCCCTTCGCCATCGCGGCCTCGCTGGCCGAGCCTTCGCGGCAGGTGATCTCGGTCAATGGCGACGGCGCCTTCGGCATCAACGCCATGGAGATCGACACCGCCGTGCGTCACGGCGCCAAGTGCCTGTTCGTC
>JBQCFB010000558.1:0-2948 GCA_051959715.1 Pseudolabrys sp. | reverse complement strand
TCGGCAGCGAAAGCGTGCCGATGCCGGCCACCGCCAATGCGGTCTGGTCGGTGTTGCAGAAGACTACGCCGCGTCAGGCGGCCTGAAGGATTTACGGGAGACCACAATGTACAATTTCACGTTCCATCGTCCGACCACGGTGCGCCAGGCGGCCGGGCTCTTGAACCGCAATCCGGAAGCTAAGCTGCTCGCCGGCGGGCATTCGCTGCTGCCGGTGATGAAGCAGCGGCTGGCGCAGCCTTCGGCGCTGATCGACCTGTCGCTGGTCGAGGGCATGGCCGGTGTCGAGCTCAAGGGCCGGTCGGTCGTGATCGGCGCCATGACGCGGCACGCCGACGTCGCCAAATCCGACGTGCTCAAGGAAGCCATGCCGGCGCTGGCCGGCGTGCCGGGCTCGATCGGCGACCCGCAGGTGCGCAATCGCGGCACGATCGGCGGTTCGATCGCCAACAACGATCCGAACGCCGACTATCCGGCCGCGCTGCTCGGGCTCGGTGCGACCATCATCACGAACAAGCGCCGCATCGCCGCGGACGATTTCTTCCAGGGCATGTTCTCGACCGCGCTGGAAGAGGGCGAGATCATCACCAAGGTCTCGTTCCCGATCGCCAAGAAGGCGGCCTACGAGAAGTTCAAGCACCCGGCCTCGGGCTTCGCGCTGGTCGGCGTGTTCGTGTCGAAGCGCGGCCCGGATATCCGCGTCGCGGTGACGGGCGCGGGCTCGAACGGCGTCTTCCGCGTGACCGCCTTCGAGGAGGCGCTGAAGAAGCGCTTCTCGCCGAAGTCGATCGAGGGCCTCTCCGTGCCGGCCTCCGGCATGAACAGCGACATTCACGCGTCACCGGAATATCGCGCGCATCTCGTCGCCGTGCTGGCAAAGCGGGCGCTGGCCAAGGCGACGGCGTAACCGGATACTCGCATCTTCTAACGGCGCGCGGCTGCCATGCCGTGCGCCGTTTGCTTTTTGCGTGCCTTGCGGCGCGCGCCCGCGCTAGGTGAGGGGCGGCGGCGCCGCCGCCTGGCAAGGAGCCGTTCATGTCGCGAGCGCACGAAAAGGTCGTCGGCGATCAGTTTGGTCCGCGCGCCAAAGACTATGTCGAGAGCGCGGTGCATTCAGCCGGACAGGATCTCGATGCGCTCGACGCTCTGGTGCGGGCGGCGCAACCCGGGCACGCGATCGATCTGGGCTGTGGCGGCGGCCACGTCGCCTATCGGCTCGCAAAGCATGCGAAGCGCGTGACGGCGTGCGACCTCTCGGCGGACATGCTCGCAGCGGTGCGTGCGACCGCGCATGAAAAGGGTCTGGCCAATATCGAAACGGTGGAGGCGCCGGCGGAGCAACTGCCCTTCGAGGACGGGACGTTCGATTTTCTCGGTTGCCGCTATTCCGCGCATCACTGGCGGCGTTTCGCCGTCGGCATTCGCGAGGCGCGGCGCGTGCTCACGCGCGGCGCGACCGCGGTGTTCATCGATGCCTACGCTCCGGGTGATCCGCTGCTCGATACGCACATCCAGGCGGTCGAACTGCTGCGCGACACGTCGCACGTGCGCGACTATTCGCTTGCCGAATGGGCCGCGACGCTCGAGACCGCCGGCTTCGCCGTCCGTGCCCAGCGGACGTGGCAGCTGCGCATGGATTATCCGGTGTGGATCGCGCGCATGCGCACGCCCGAACATTGCGCACGGGCGATCCGCGCGCTTCAGGCCGCGGCCTCAGCCGAGGTGCGCACGCACTTCGCCATCGAGCCGGACGGCTCCTTCATGCTGGACATCATGATGACCGAGGCGGTGGCGGCCTAGAGCCGCATCGTGGCGGGGTCGTACCAGCGGAAGGTGCCGCCGCCGGCGCCCTTGGCCGCGTAGAGGGCGGCGTCGGCGCGCTTCATCGCCGTCTCGGCGTGTGCGCCTCCGAGCGAGGCAAGGCCGACCGAGGCGCCGACCTGGAAGCGGCGCCAGCCGCAGCGGATCGGCCGGTCCAGGGCGGCGATGATCTGCCGCGCGAATAGGACCGGCGCGCGTTCGGACGGCGCGAGCAGGAGCGCAAATTCGTCGCCGCCGATGCGGGCGACGAGGCCCGCTGTGCCGCAGACGGAGGCGAGGCGCTGCGCCGCCTCCTTGAGGCAGGCATCTCCGGTGGCGTGGCCGAGCGAGTCGTTGACCTCCTTGAAGCCGTCGAGATCGATCAGCAGCAGCGTGCCGCCGGCATTCGTGGTGTCGCCGTCGCCGCAGGCCTTCGCCAGCCGCGCCTGGAATTGGCGCCGATTGGCGAGCCCGGTCAGGTCGTCGAATTCGGCGCGGCGGCGCGCCTCGTCCCAGCGCGCGCGCTCCTCGGTGATGTCCTGCTTGAGGCCGAACAGCCGCACGGGCCGCTCGCCGTTGCACTCGACCGTCGCGGTGATGCGGATCCAGCGCCGGCCGCCGGACGGCGTCAGGATGTCGGTATCGAGGTTGAAGCCGGTGTGTTCGGCGATGGCGCGGCTGCGGATGCGGTCGAGCTTCTTCAGCGACTCCGCCGGGTAGCGGATGAGCGTTTGGCGGCGCACCAGCGGCCGTTCGCGGGCGATGGTGAACATGTCATAGGTGCCGCCCGACCATTGCAGCGTCTCGGTGGTCAGGTCGCATTCCCATAGGCCGAGACGGGCGGCCGCGGAGGCGCGCTCGAAAATCTCTCTGCTGCGCGCGAGCGCCGTCTCCTGCTGGCCGATCTGGCGCGCCTGCGCCTCGACAACGGCGGCGAGGCGCGCGACGGCTTCGGCCGTCGACTCATGCGAGTAGGGGTCGACACCGGCGATGCTGCCGGGCGCGGCCTTCGACTGAAACCCGAGCGCCTTCGGCATTGCTTCCGTCGTCCAATTCCAAACGTCAGTTCGCGCCCGAAGGCAGCCTAGCGGCAGGTGCGTTAACGGTTGGTACCACCGCCGTCCGCGGCCGGGTTCCATTGCCGCAGG
>JBQCFB010000557.1:0-2152 GCA_051959715.1 Pseudolabrys sp. | reverse complement strand
AAGGTGAGCGCGTCGATGCGCGCGGTGCGGATGCCCATCGCCGCGGCCATGGCGCGGTTCTGCGTCACCGCGCGCATTTCCAGCCCGAGCCGCGTGTAGCGCAGCATGCCGAGCAGCGCGACGAAGACGGCGAGCGTGAAGCAGATGATCCAGAGCCGGTTATAGGTGACCGTGATGCCGCCGAAGTCGAACGCGCCGCTCATCCAGGACGGATTGCCGACATCCTTGTTGGTCGGCCCGAACATGGTGCGCACGGCCTGTTGCAGGATCAGCGACAAGCCCCAGGTGGCGAGCAGAGTTTCGAGCGGGCGGCCGTAGAGGAGGCGGATGATCGAGCGCTCGATGGCGATGCCGATAGCGCCGGCGACCATGAAGGCGAGCGGCAGCGCGATGACGAGCGAATAATCGAACAGCGCCGGATTGTGCGCGCGGATGAAGTCCTGCACGACAAAGGTCGTGTAAGCGCCGATCATCACCATCTCGCCATGCGCCATGTTGATGATGCCCATGACGCCGAAGGTGATGGCGAGCCCGATCGCCGCGAGCAGCAGCACCGAGCCGAGCGAGAGGCCGTACCAGGCGTTCTGCACGCCGCTCCACAGCGCCAGCGCGCCGTTGATCTTGCTCTTGGCCGAGGCTGCGGCGGCCAACACCTCCGGCGGCTGATCGGCCGGCAGGCTGTCGAGCAGGCCGAGCACGTCCTGGTCGCCGCGTTCCTTAAGCACAGCGATGGCAGCGATCTTCTGCTCGGGCGTCGCGTCCGCCGACGTGACGAGGATGGCGGCGCGCGCCTGCGTCAGCGCGCGCTTGACGCGGGCGTCTGGCTCCTTGGCGAGCGCGGCATCGACATTGGGCAATGCCGCGGCGTCACGCGACTTGAACACGGCCTGCGCGGCGTCGAAGCGCCTATTCGGGTCGGCCGCCATCAACGTCAGCCCGCCCATCGCGGCCTCGATGACGTTGCGCAGGCGGTTGTTGACGATGACGGTGTCGATGTCGTCGGGCGCGGCTTCGGTGAAAGGTTGCCCGGTGGCGGCGTCGAGGAGCGCGCCGGCCTTGGTCTTGATAAAGATCTTCTTCTGGGTGGCGGAGAAGAGCAGCCGCGCGTCCTGGAGCGCGGTGAGGACCTGCGCGGCCAGCGGATTGCCGCTCGCCACGACGCCGGCAATGGCGTCGCCGGTGTCGCTCAGCGAGCCCTCGGCGAAGCCCGCCAGCGCGTCCTCGTAAGGACCCGCATGAGCCGCCGACAGCGCGCCGGCCATGAGGCCGAGCGCGAGCACGAACGCGATGAGACGAGCGCTGACACGACGCATTTCAGTTCGTTCCCCGGCAAGGGTTCGTTTCGATGAGAGGCGGCGAGGACCGCCGCCCCTCCTTGTCGTCGCGCACGCGATGTGCGCCGTCACGTCATCTGGATCAGGACGCCTGACCGCCGCACTTCTTGGTGACCTTGTTGTAGTTGCCGCACTTGAGCTTCACCCAGTCGGCCTCGAGATCCTTCGAGCCCGGCAGGTACGGCGACCACGCCGCGCCCGGCACGAGCGACTTGGTCTTCCAGACCACGTCGAACTGGCCGTCGGCGCGAACCTCGCCGATGAAGACCGGCTTGGTGATGTGGTGGTTCGGCAGCATGGTCGAGGTGCCGCCTGTCAGATTCGCAGCCTGGATGCCCGGCAGCGCGTCGATGACCTTGTCCGAGTCGGTCGACCCGACCTTCTCCACCGCCTTGACCCACATGTTGAAGCCGATCACGTGGGCTTCCATCGGGTCATTGGTCGTGCGCTTCGGGTTCTTGGTGTAGGCCTGCCACTTCTTGATGAACTCGGCATTGGCCGGCGTCTTGATCGACTCGAAGTAGTTCCAGGCGGCGAGATGACCGACCAGCGGCTTGGGATCGAGCCCGGCGCGCTCTTCCTCGCCGACCGAGAAGGCCACGACCGGAATGTCGGTTGCCTTGATGCCCTGGTTGCCGAGCTCCTTGTAGAACGGCACGTTGGCGTCGCCGTTGATAGTCGAGACCACCGCCGTCTTCTTGCCGGCCGAGCCGAACTTCTTGATGTCGGACACGATCGTCTGCCAGTCGGAATGTCCGAACGGCGTGTAGTTGATCATGATGTCTTCATCCTTGACGCCCTTCGACTTCAGATAGGCC
>JBQCFB010000556.1:0-2533 GCA_051959715.1 Pseudolabrys sp. | reverse complement strand
GCTCAAGATCGACGAGATGCAGGGCGGCACGTTCACGATCACGAACGGCGGCGTTTACGGCTCGCTGATGTCGACGCCGATCCTCAACGCGCCGCAGTCCGGCATCCTCGGCATGCACAAGATCCAGGAGCGGCCGATGGTCGTCGGCGGCAAGATCGAGGTACGGCCGATGATGTATCTCGCGCTGTCCTACGATCACCGCATCGTCGATGGCCGCGAGGCGGTCACGTTCCTCGTCCGCGTCAAGGAGTGCCTCGAGGATCCGGCGAGATTGGTGCTCGACCTGTAATTTTGCTCCGTCATGCCCGGCCTTGTGCCGGGCATCCACGTCTTGCTTTCTGAAAAGGCGTGGATGGCCGGGACAAGCCCGGCCATGACGACGACCGAGAGTTCGGAGTCTATCTCAATGTCCTACGATCTCATCGTCATCGGCACCGGTCCCGGCGGCTATGTCTGCGCCATCCGCGCCGCGCAGCTCGGCCTCAAGACCTGCGTGGTCGAGAAGCGCGCCACGCATGGCGGCACCTGCCTCAATGTCGGCTGCATCCCGTCGAAGGCCTTCTTGCACGCCTCCGAACTGTTCGAGGAAGCCGGCCACGCCTTCGCGAAGATGGGCATCGGCGTCTCCGCGCCGAAGCTCGATCTGAAGCAGATGCTGGCCTTCAAGCAGGAAGCGGTCGACGGCAACGTCAAGGGCGTCGACTTCCTGTTCAAGAAGAACAAGATCGACAGCGTCAACGGCACCGGCCGCATCGCCGCGCCGGGCAAGGTCGAGGTGACCGGCGCGGACGGCAAGAAGCAGACGCTGGAGACGAAGTCGATCGTCATCGCCACCGGCTCCGACGTCGCCAAATTGCGCGGCATCGACATCGACGAGAAGCGCATCGTTTCGTCGACCGGCGCGCTGACTCTGCCGGAAGTGCCGAAGCATCTCCTGGTCATCGGCGCCGGCGTCATCGGCCTCGAATTGGGTTCCGTGTGGCGCCGCCTCGGCGCCAAGGTGACGGTGGTGGAATTCCTCGACGGCGTATTGCCCGGCATGGACGGCGAGGTGCGCAAGCAATCGCAGCGCCTGTTCGAGAAGCAGGGCATGACGTTCAAATTGTCGTCGAAGGTCACCGGCGTCGACACGTCGGGCAAGACACTCAAGGCTTCCGTCGAGCCGGCGAAGGGCGGCGCGGCGGAGACCATCGAGGCCGACGTCGTCCTCGTCTCGACCGGCCGCGTGCCGTACACCGACGGCCTTGGGCTCAAGGAGCTCGGCGTGAAGATGGACGAGCGCGGCCGCGTCGTCGTCGATCATTATTACGCGACCAGCGTGCCGGGTGTGTGGGCGATCGGCGACGTCATTGCCGGGCCGATGCTCGCGCACAAGGCCGAGGACGAGGGCGTCGCGGTCGCCGAGATCCTCGTCGGCCAGGCGGGCCACGTGAACTACGACGTCATTCCGGCGGTCGTCTACACGATGCCGGAGGTCGCTTCGGTCGGGAAGACCGAGGAAGAATTGAAAGCCGCGGGCGTCGCCTACAACGCCGGCAAGTTTCCGTTCACGGCGAACGGCCGCGCCAAGGCCAACCAGCAGACCGACGGCTTCGTCAAAATCCTCGCCGACGCGAAGACCGACCGCGTGCTCGGCGTGCACATCGTCGGCTCCGACGCCGGCAACATGATCGCCGAAGCGTGCATCGCGATGGAGTTCGGCGCCTCCGCCGAGGACATCGCCCGCACCTGCCACGCGCATCCGACCTTGCCCGAGGCGGTGAAGGAAGCGGCGCTCGCCGTCGACAAGCGCGCCATCCATATGTGAGTGCTCTTTATCCCTCCCCCGCAACCGAACTCGGGTCAACCCGAGTTCGGCATTGTAATTGGCCGAAGTCGGAAACATCCGACTTCGGCTCGGGGGAGGGTGGCGCGCGTTCGCGCGCCGGGTGGGGGTGTTTGCAATTGAGACGAGACCCCACCCGTCTCCGCGCTGCGCGCGGAGCCACCCTCCCCTTTCAGGGGAGGGATAAGAAAGTACAAATTCTTTTCCACGGACTATTGACCTAGCTAGGCCGATATGCCTATCTAGCGCCTGTCCTGCTCTTCGAGGGGCGTCGCCGGAGACGCGCCGAGGACGGAGCAGCGGTGAGGCAAGGGGGTGGAGATGCGCCCTCGACTTCATCGGACAGGATCGGGGCAACCCGATCATGTTGATGCGGCGCCCGCGGGCGAGGCTCGTAACCTCACCCCCGGGAGGCCCTGGCTGGCCGTCCGCCGGCATTAGGACCGGCTGCCCCATGTCAGGGGCTGCACGTGGCGGCGACGAAGGAGCGGTAGCCACCGCGCCGGATCGGGGTCCCGCTGGTGGGATCTGTCGCCGTTCGGAAGCACGGCTCAAGGGGACGAAAACCGCCGCAAGTGGAGCGCCGGGAGGCGCCTCGTCCCGATCGCAAGGGATGAGGAGACGCCTCGCAAGCGTCTCGGGTGGCCTCGCCAGCCGCCCAGGGAGCGATCGCAAGCTCCCGCGTCTGCCGGCGCTCCGCTCCCCTCG
>JBQCFB010000555.1:0-3775 GCA_051959715.1 Pseudolabrys sp. | reverse complement strand
GGCGGGCACGATGAAGGGCATCGCGCTGACGACAGCGGAGCGCTGGCCGACCCTGCCCGACGTTCCGACCTTCAAGGAGCTCGGCTACCCGGATATCGACCTCAACACCGAGCACTTCTTCCTCGCGCCGCACGGCACGCCGCAGGCGGTCGTCGATCGCATGAGCAAGGCGGCGCAGACTGTGCTCGCCCGCGACGACGTCAAGAAGAAGCTCGTGGAGCTCGGCTACCTGAACGTCGTGTCGGGGCCGGCGGAAGCCAAGGCGCGCATCGTCAAGGACGTCGCGTTCTACAAGAACCTGATCGCCGGCGCGAAGATTCCGCAGATCCAGTAACGGCACGCTTGTACGGCGCCGGCATGATGAGACCGGCCGGCGCCGGAGGCTAGTGCCCGTTCTTGGCGTAAGCGGAAACGCTCAGCCTCTCGACATAGGCGATGCCGATGGCCGAGAGGATGAACAGGCCATGGATGATGGTCTGCCACATCACGCCGGTCTCGGTGAACGGCACGTCCGGCTTGCCGAGCTGGCCGGCATAGATGAACGTCCGCAGCAGGTGGATCGACGAGATGCCGATGATCGCCATGGCCAGCTTGATCTTCAGCACGCTGGCATTGACGTGTGAGAGCCACTCCGGCTGGTCGGGATGGCGCTCGAGTTCGAGCCGCGACACGAAGGTCTCGTAGCCGCCGACGATGACCATGATCAGCAGATTCGAGATCATGACCACGTCTATGAGACCGAGCACGATGAGCATCATCTCCTGCTCGGTGTACTTGATGGCGCCCTCGACGAGATGCCACAGCTCCTTCAGGAACAGGACGACGTAGACGGCCTGCGCGACGATGAGGCCGAGATAGAGCGGCAGCTGCAGCCAGCGCGACGAGAAGATGAGCTGCGGCAGCGGGCGCAGCGCCGGCGCATCGGGCGGCACGCGCGGTTCGTCGGCGGTCATGGACATCGCTGGTCACCCCGTTCGGCGCGCGGCGAAAGGTCCGCGAGTCTCGGCAATTTATAAACGATTCGGGGGTCGGCAAGGACGGCGCGGGGAACCGCGCCATCCGGTCGCAGCCTCAGAGCGGCGGAAAGGCCGGCGGCGGTATGCGGCGCTTCGAAGCGGCTTCGTAGGCCGACGCGACACGCAGGGCGACTTCTTCCTTGCCGGGCTCGACGCGGAACACCAGCGAGAACGGCAGGCCCGGCGCGGGGATCGCCGTCGGCTCGTCGGACGCGACATGCAGGTAGCGCGTGCCGTCGTCGCTCAGCCGGAACACGGGATCGTAGACCGTGGTGACGAAGCCCGCCGGAACCAGCACTTCCGTGAGGCCCGCATTCGGCCCGCTCAAGGATTCCCAGGTGAGATTGTTGCGGAAGCCCTGGCTGGCGCCGCCGATCTTGCCCGGCGGGAACGGCGTGTGCAGGCGCACCAGCGCATCGAGCCGGTTCTCGTACATGACCATCATGTCGGCGCGGCGCAGGAGCTCACGCAGCATCATGCGATCGGCGGTCGGCTGGCGCCCGCCGAGCGGCCCGCGCAGATCGTCGACGTCGTCCCAGTCGAGAAACCAGGCGCGCTGGTCGTCGCCCCAGAACTTCGAGCGCGCATTGAGCGCGGTGAAGTCGGCGAGCGTTTCGGTGAAGCCCTTCGCCTTCCAGTCGGCGGCCCGGCGCGACAGGTACTGGTTGATGTGGAAGCGGAACGAGGTCTGCGCCGCCTGCTGCTGCACGATCGCGAGGTCGAGATTGCGCGGCGGCGCGATGCGGCCTTCCGACATGGCCAGCATGTAGTCGATCGGCCGCATCGTGCCCGTGCCGAACACCTTGCCCGGCTCGAACTCGGTCGGCGCGATCGCCGCGGCGAAGTCCTTGAACACCGGCTCGCCGGCCGCGTCGAGGCGATAGAGGATATCCGGCATGAACACCGGGATGAGCCGCGCCAGCGCCGTGCGGTGATCGCAGGTCATGCGCTCGCAGCCGGCATCTGGCGTCCACAGAGGATCGGACGACTCGACCAAGGTGGCGCCGAGCCGCGCGCCGAGGACGTCCTTGATCTCCTTCGCGACGGCGCGGGTGATCGGCTCGTCGGTCTTGTGGCCGGGACGCACCGTCATCGACTCGCGCAGGATGCCGAGGCGAAGGCCTTTCAGCGCGCCGGGCTCGCCGGATGCTCTTGCGTGTCCGGCATAGGAGGCCAGCACCGAGGAGCGCGGCACAGTCGTGAACGGATCGCGCGGGTCGTAATAGCCGTCCGCAGGATCCTTGAGCGCATCGAGAATCTTCGCGCAGTCGCCGATGGTGCGGGCGAGGATGCCGGTGCGGTCGACATGAATGTCGGCGCCGATCGCGCCGCCGTCGAAGCCGAGCAGCGCCTTGTGCGGCAGGATGAGGGCGACGGCATTGTGATTGGCGGGCCCGCGGCAGGACGCGCGCGTCTCTTCGCCGAGGCTCGCCATCACCATGTTGGTCGAGACCGACACGCCCGAGCCTGAGCTCGAGCCGAGCGAAGCGGCGCGCGTCGTGTCGTACGGATTGGACGGATTGCCGGCCCAGGTGCTGCGCTGATAGCCGACCGTGCTCGGCAGCACCTTGTCCGGCTTGCGCCGCGCCAGCGGATCGTCCGGGCGGCCGTTATATTCGGTGTTGACCGCCTTGGCGAAGATGATGGCGCCCTTCTCGCGCAACTGATGCACGAGCACGTGGTCGCGCGCGGGACAATCGATGTCGTAGGCGGCGTCGCCGCCGCCGGTCGAACGCATGTCTTTCGTGTCGAACGGATCCTTGAACGAGAACACGACGCCGTACATCGGCATTTTTTCGAGATCCGGATTGCGCCCGTACTGCGCGTCGAGCTCGGCCGCGCGCTCCAGCGCATCCGGTTGCTGGCGGAAGAACTCGCACACCGGCGGCGCGCCTTTCGGCAGCGGCCCCTTCGAGGGATGCAGATCGTAATCGCCGCGGCAGGTGACCGAGCGCTCGCCGCGGATGTTGAGCGTCGCCAGCGCGTTGACCTGACCGGCGTTCGGCTTGCCGACCGTCATGCCGAACTGCTGCTGCACCGACGCGTCTGACGCCGTCGGCTCCATCCGGCCGAATTCGAGCGGCGGGCCCTTGTACCGGTCGAGGTCCGGCAGAACGTCGGACGCCCTCACCGTCTCGCGCGGAAACGCGAGCGGCGCGCCGCCGCGCACCGTGCCCTTCGCGGGCGGCGCGTCCGCGCCGTCGGCCGTCACGAGCAGGTTGGAGGTGCCGTTATAGGCGCGCACACGCGCGAGATAGTGCTCGACGATGCCGACCACCGTGATCGCCCCGGCGCGGATCGCCGCATGAAGCTCGTCGATCGTCGCCTCTTCGAGGACGAAGGACTTTGGCGTATCAAAGGGCTTGTTCATCGCGGCAGGGTCCGGCGCTCATGAGAGACGCCCGGAATCTAACCGGCGCAGCCCGCCCTGTCGCGCCCCTTGGCGCGATGCGGATCGCATGACCGATGCCCTTTGTCGCGGGGACATCGGCCCATTCATTTCACCGCGTGAATTTCTTGTACTTCAGCCGGTGCGGGATGACGGAGTCGGTGCCCAGCCGACGCATCTTGTCGGCCTCGTACTCCTGGAAGTTGCCCTCGAACCACTCAACGTGGCTGTCGCCCTCGAAGGCGAGGATGTGCGTCGCGATGCGGTCGAGGAACCAGCGATCGTGGCTGATGATCACGGCGCAGCCGGCGAAATCCTCGAGCGCCTCTTCGAGCGCGCGCAAGGTCTCGACGTCGAGATCGTTGGTCGG
>JBQCFB010000554.1:0-4129 GCA_051959715.1 Pseudolabrys sp. | reverse complement strand
GTCTCGGACGAGCGGCGCAGGTCCTCGACCAGCGCGTCGAGATACTGGTCGACGGCGACCGACTGCACGTCGTCCGAGGTGTAGAGGCGGCGGTGCACCTGCGCGACCGCGAGCACGCGGCCGGTGGCGTCGGTCAGGGCTTCGCTGACTTCCGGATTGCCGGCGGCGTTGGCGTGCAGTGTCAGCATCGAAGCGATCATCTGGAGAGAATTGCCGACGCGGTGGTTCACCTCGCGCATCAGGAGCGCGCGCTCGGCCGCCAGCGCCTCGAAGCGGTCGCGCGCCTCGCGCACCTCGGCCTCGGCCGCTTCCTTGGCGCGGCGCATGCGCATCGCCGACACCGCGCCGGAGAGGGCGGCCTTGAGCAGGAAGATGAACTCGCCCTGCACGTCCTTGACGACGTAGTCGAACGCGCCGGCCTTGAGCGCCGAGACGGCCATGCGGCTGTCCTGCGCGCCGGTGACGACGACGACGGGCGGATGGTTCTCGATCGCGTGAATGCGCTCGAGCGTCTCGATGCCGGACAGGCCGGGCATATAGAGGTCGAGCGCGACCACGTCGATATCGGGATTGGCGGCAAGCGCCGCGAGCCCGCGCTCGCCGGTCGGCTCGCCGACGACCTCGATGCCGTCGCGTCCGAGGCCGCGCTTGACCAGGGTGCGCAGGCCTTCGTCATCATCGATATACAGGATCTTGCGCGGCATGACGGCTCAATCGGGCGAGGGGACCTGGATTACGGAGAAGAACAGGCCGAGCTGGCGGATCGCGTTGGCGAAATTCTCGTAATTAACCGGCTTGGTGATGTAGACGTTGCAGCCGAGATCGTAGCAGCGCTGGATCTCGACGGCATCGTCGGTGGTGGTCAGCACCACGACCGGCACGCGCTTTAAATGCTCGTTGGTTTTGACCTTTTTGAGAATGTCGACGCCGGTCATGTCCGGCAGGTTGAGGTCGAGCAGGATCAGGAGCGGCTTGCCCTTGTTGACGAGGCCGGAGCCGTCGGGGCCGAACAGGTAGCGCAGCGCATCGGTGCCATTGTTGAACGGCGCGACCGGATTGTTGACTCCGGCGCGGCGGATGTTCTTCTCGATCAGGCGGGCATGCCCCTCGTCGTCCTCGATCATCACGATCTGGACCGGCTGCTCCGACGCACGGCTGTTCATGCCTTACTCCTGTTACCCGGTGTCCATCGCCGCGGCAGCGTGACGGTGAACGTGCTTCCTTGGCCGAGCGTCGAACTCAGCCCCATTGTGCCGCCCAGCCGCCGCACCAACGCCCTGACGTGAGCAAGGCCGATGCCCTCGCCGGGCCGGTCCTGCGGGCCGGAGCGGCGGAACAATTCGAAAACACGAGTATGATCGCCGGGGTCGATGCCGCGTCCGTTGTCGCGGACGTCGTAAATGGCATGCGTCCCGCTGGTCCGGCCCATGATTTCGATGTGCAGTGGCTCCCCCTCACGCCCATACTTCAGGGCATTATCAACGAGGTTGGCGAAAATTTGTTCCACCGCGAGACGATCAGTTTCGATTGAGGGCAGGGCGCCGACCTCGATGCGGGCGCCAAGCTCCACCGCGCGATGCGTGACGGTGGCCGTAATCGACGACAGCAGCTCGTCCATGTCGACGCGCTCGGGGCGGAACTCGCGCCGGCCCTCGCGCGAAAGCCTGAGCACGGCGTTGATCAGGCGGTCCATGTTGCCGATCGACGTCTTGATGAAGCGGATCGCCTCGTCGAAGTCGGCTCCGAGCCGCTCGATCTCTCCCGTGTTCGCGGCCTCGGACGCCTGCGCATTGAGGGCGGCGAGCTCCGCCGAGAGCCTGGCGACCTGATCGAAAATGTCGGTCCGCAACGCCTCGAGTTCGGAAGTGAAGCCCATGATGTTGACGAGGGGCGAGCGCAGGTCGTGGCTGACGATGTAGGCGAAGCGCTGGATCTCCTCGTTCGCTTCGGTCAGGTCGGCGGTGCGGAATTCGACGATGCGCTCGAGGTTGGCGTTGGTCGATTCGAGCTCCGCGCGCGCCGCCTCGCGCTGCCGCGCAGTCCGCTGCACCAGCATCACCGAGGCCGCGCCGATCAGCACGATCAGCGCCGCGCCGAAGAGCGTCACATAAAGGAGCAGGCGGTTCGTCTGCTGCGATTGCGCGGTGCGGTCGGCGGCGAGCCGCGCCTCGTCGATGATCGCGGTGTCGATCACCTTGCGCAGGCTTTCGGTGATGGCGCGGCCCTGGTCGCTCAGCACCAGCCGGCGGGCTCCGATCGAGTCGCCGCGCTGGTTGAGATTGACCGTCTCGCCCATCTCCTTGAATTTGGCCTCGAGGTGCCTGGTGATCTCGTCGAGCGTCGCCTGCCGCGCGGGATTGTCGCGGGTCAGCGTGCGCAGTTCCTCGACGAGCTGCCGCGCCTCGGGCTCGGCCTCGTAGAACTCGGCGAGATATTTCGGATCGTCGGTGAAGAGATAGCCGCGCTGGCTGCTTTCGGCGCGCCGCACCGACAGCAGCACGTTGGACAGCTTGTCCTCGACCGAGAGCGTCTGCGTCAGCCGCCGGGTATCGGTCGCGGCCCGGTCGACGAGGTAAACCGTCGCGACGCTGATGCCGACCAGCAGCGCGAAGCCGATGCCGAGCAGGATAGGTTGGAGATTAGGGAGGGGGGTTCGTTGCGTTGCCATTCGACCTGTCGTTCGCCGAGCCGCTCGCGACGCCACCCCCCGGAGGCGCCGCCAAGCGAATCAGACGCTTATTCTTCCATGCCGCCGCGCGCGAGGAACTGCTCCAGCCAGTGAATATGATAATTGCCGTCGATGATGTCCTTCTCGCGCACCAGAGCGCGGAACAAGGGCAGCGTCGTCTCGATGCCGTCGACCACCACTTCGTCCAGCGCGCGCTTGAGCCGCATCAGGCATTCCTGGCGGGTCTTGCCGTGCACGATGAGCTTGCCGACCAGCGAGTC
Organism: Pseudolabrys sp.; assembly: GCA_051959715.1. Classification (GTDB taxonomy): domain Bacteria; phylum Pseudomonadota; class Alphaproteobacteria; order Rhizobiales; family Xanthobacteraceae; genus Pseudolabrys. The sequence continues at coordinate 1,180 of JBQCFB010000554.1, read as the reverse complement.
GTAATAGGGCGGGATCGAGTAGCCCTGATAGACGGCCGAGTCGATGCGCACGCCGAGCCCGCCGGGCGGATGATAGTGCAGGATCTTGCCCGGCGAGGGGCGGAAGGACACCGGGTTTTCCGCGTTGATGCGGCACTCGATGGCGTGGCCGTGGAAGCGCACGTCGCTCTGCTTCAATTCCAGCTCGGAGCCGGCGGCGACGCGGATCTGCTCGAAGATGAGGTCGATATCGGTGATCGCCTCGGTCACCGGATGCTCGACCTGGATGCGGGTGTTCATCTCGATGAAATAGAACTGCCCGTCCTCATAGAGGAATTCGACGGTGCCGACGCCGAGATAGTTGGTCTCGCGCATCGCCTTCGCGACCGTCTCGCCGATCTGGTCGCGCTGCATCGTGTTGAGCGCCGGCGAGGGACTCTCCTCCAGCACCTTCTGGTGACGGCGCTGGAGCGAGCAGTCGCGTTCGCCGAGATGGATCGCCTTGCCCTTGCCGTCGCCGAGCACCTGGATCTCGATGTGGCGGGGCTTCCCGAGATATTTCTCGATATAGACGGCGTCGTCGCCGAAGGCCGCCTTGGCCTCGGAGCGCGCCGTCGACAGCGCGGTCGAGAGTTCGGCCTCGCTGCGCGCGACCTTCATGCCGCGTCCGCCGCCGCCGGCGGCAGCCTTGATCAGAACCGGGAAGCCGATGTCCTTGGCGACACGTGCGGCCTCGGTGTCCGAGGTGACGCCGCCGTCCGAGCCGGGCACGACCGGAATGCCGAGGCGCTTGGCCGTGCGCTTGGCCTCGATCTTGTCGCCCATGATGCGGATGTGCTCCGCCTTCGGGCCGATGAAGCCGACGCCGTGATCGGACAGGATCTCGGCGAAGCGCGCGTTCTCGGACAGGAAGCCGTAGCCGGGATGGACCGCGTCGGCGCCGGTGATCTCGCAGGCCGCGAGGATCGCGGGGATGTTGAGGTAGGAGTCCTTCGCCGCCGGCGGGCCGATGCAGACGCTCTCGTCGGCGAAGCGCACGTGCATAGCGTCGGCGTCGGCGGTCGAATGCACCGCGACGGTCGGGATGCCGAGCTCCTTGCAGGCGCGCAGCACGCGCAGCGCAATCTCGCCGCGGTTGGCGATGAGGATTTTATCGAACATGGGCGCTTCTCCCTCTCCCCGCTTGCGGGGAGAGGGTCGG
>JBQCFB010000553.1:0-6779 GCA_051959715.1 Pseudolabrys sp. | reverse complement strand
CGATGCCGAAGTCCGCGCCATGCGCGAGAGCGGCCTGCGTGGGCGCTTCTCCTATGGTCCGGCGCAGGGCATGCCGAACACGCAGGCCATGGATTTCGCCGATATGGCGCGCCTCAAGAAGGACATCGGCGCCGACCCGATGCTCACGCTCGGCGTCAATTCCCGCAATATCGACGGCAGCAATGCTTCGCGCGGCGCCATCGACGCCGCGATGGCGAAGAAGGAGTGGGGCCAGGCGCGCGACCTCGGCCTGCCGATCACGCTGCATACCAATGGCAGCGCGTCGATCCAGCTCCTCAACGAGGCGAACCTGCTCGGGCCGGACGTGCAGCTCGTGCATCCGCTCAACACCAATGCCGCCGACTGGGAATTGCTCGCCAAGCACGGCGTGCACTACTCGACCTCGCCGCTCGGCGAGGCCGGCCGCACCGGCGAGATGCAGTTCATCGAGATGATGCAGGCGGGCGTGCTGGTGTCGATGTCAATCGACAACGTCACCGCCGAACGCTGCGACTGCTTCGCGTGCATGCACATGCTTCAGGCCGTCAACAGGCACCGCACCGGCGGCAAGTTCAAGCTGACGACCAGGAAGCTGGTCGAGATGGCCACCATAGACGGCGCCCGCGACCTCGGCTTCGACAAAATCACCGGCTCGCTGACACCGGGCAAACGCGCCGACATCATATTGGTGCGCACCAATGCGCCCAGCATGGGCGACATCGGCGATCCCTATGACGCGCTGGTGCAGCTGGCGCAGCCCTCGGACGTTGCGCTGGTGATGGCGGACGGCCGCATCCTGCACCGCGACGGCAAGTTCACGGCGCTCGACTACGGCAAGCTCCTCGCCGACGCCACGCAATCGCTCGCGGCGCTCAAGGCCAAGGCGAAATGGAGCTGACCCCGCCGCGCCATAAAAAGAGGGCCCCGGCGGGGGACGCCGGGGCCAGTTTGGCCGAACTCAGATCGGGGAGAAACGACGTTCGGCTGTAGACTCTCGCGAAATCAGGCGTTCAGGCGGGACAGTGCGGCGCGATTGCGCAGCACGATGCGGCGCGACGTCGGCACGGCGATCGCGGCGCCCTTTTCGAGCTGGGTCAGCGTGCGCGACACCGTCTCGATGGTGAGGCCGAGATAGTCGGCAATGTCCTGGCGCGACATGGGCAGATCGACTTCGGTGCTCGCGGCCGAACGCTTGGCCATTTCGAGCAGGAAGCCGGCGACCCGCTCCTGCGCCGTCTTGATCAGCAGCATGATGTGGTCCTGCGCGCGCTGAAGCTCACCCGCGGTCATTGCCCAAAGCTGGCGGGCGACCTCGGTGTCGCGGGCCGCAAGCGCGACGACCGACGAGCGCTTGATCACCAGAACCTTGCAGTCGATGATCGCTTCGGCCGAGAAAGTGTGCGCGTCGCCGATCTCGAGGCCGAACACGTCGCCCGGCAGGTAGAAGGCGCCGATCTGGCGACGTCCGTCGTTGAGCACCTTGTAGGTGAGAACCGTGCCGCTGATCACCTGGTAGTGGTTCTCGGCCGGCTCGTTCTCGCCGTATATCTCGGCTTTGCGGCCGAATGGCATCGGCGCGCCCATGAGCTCGATCGACGAATGGAAAACCTTGCTGCCGGCCGCAGGCGCAACCGGGCGGACCGGCTGCTGGGGGGCGGAGGTGCGGTGGATCGCCGTTTGCGTGAGCATTGCGCTGGACCCCGTTTGCATTCGATGGTTGACGGGATACCGCTGGCGACGCGCCGCAGAAATTCAGATAATGAACATAAGGGTTTTACCGGAGGGGACCGGGGAAATAGGCCGGGCTAAACGGTCAGTCCTGACGTCATGCCGCAAGTCTCTGTCAAACATGGACTAATCGACGCCTGGGACCGCCGCTGGTGGCTCCCTTACGTGCTGGCGCCGGTTCTGGTCGCGGCCTCCCTGCTGGTGCGCAGCCTCCTGCTCCCGGTTCTGCACAACCAGACTGCCCTGCTCTATTTCATCCCGGCCGTCCTGATGGCCGCCGGCCTCGGCGGCGCCGGCCCCGGCCTGCTCGCGACCGCGCTCAGTCTCATCTGCGTCTTCACGGTCTTCATGGACCCGGCCGAGATGACCGCTGTTTCCATGACCAACAGCGCGGCCTTCACGCTCATCAGCCTGGGCATGTCATGGGGCGGGGAACTCCTGCGACAGGAGCGCAGGCGCTCGAGCGCGATGACGAACGATGCGCTGGCGCGGCAGGCACATCTGCAATCGATTCTCGACACCGTGCCTGAAGCCACGATCGTCATCGACGAGCGCGGCACGATGCAGTCGTTCAGCGCCGCCGCCGAGCGGCTGTTCAACTACACGGCGCGCGAAGCGATCGGCCAGAACGTCAAGATCCTGATGCCGGCGCCCTATCGCGAGGCCCATGACGGCTATCTCATGCGCTACATGCGCACGGGCGAGCGGCGCATCATCGGCATCGGCCGCGTCGTGGTCGGCATGCGCAAGGACGGCTCGACTTTCCCGATGGAGCTCGCGGTCGGCGAGATGAATTCCGGCAACCAGCGGTTCTTCACCGGCTTCATTCGTGACCTCACTGAGCGGCAGAAGACGGAAGCGCGCTTGCAGCAGCTGCAATCGGAGCTCGTGCATATCTCCCGGCTGACAGCGATGGGCGAGATGGCCTCGACGCTTGCGCACGAGCTCAATCAACCGCTCTCGGCCATCTCGAACTATCTGAAGGGTTCGCGCCGCATGCTCGAGGCGGCCGAAGACGAGCGCTCCGCAACCGTGCGCGACGCGCTCGACAAGGCCGGCGACCAGGCCATGCGCGCCGGCCAGATCATCCGCCGGCTGCGCGACTTCGTCTCCCGCGGCGAGAGCGAGCGCCGCGTCGAAAGCATCACCAAGCTGGTCGAGGAGGCGAGCGCGCTGGCGCTGGTCGGCGTCAAGGACCGTGGCATCAAGGTGCGCTTTCAGTTCGATCCCTCCATCGACCTCGTGCTCGCGGACCGCGTCCAGATCCAACAGGTGCTGCTCAATCTGATCCGCAACGCCATGGACGCGATGGAGGACGTCGCCGGCCGCGACCTGGTGATCGCCATCGCGCCCGAAGGCTTCGGCCACGTGCGCATCAGCGTCGCCGACACCGGCTCCGGCATCTCGCCGGAAATCGCCGAACAGCTGTTCCAGCCCTTCATCACGACCAAGCGGCACGGCATGGGCGTCGGGCTGTCGATCTCGCGCACCATCGTGGAGGCGCATGGCGGCCGCATCTGGGTCGAGCCGAACCAGCCGGCCGGGACGATCTTCAACTTCACACTGACCGCGGTGAATGCGGAGGATGTCGAGAATGGCAACTGAAGCCACAATCTACGTGATCGATGACGACGAAGCCGTCCGCCAGTCGCTCGAGTTTCTGCTGAAGACGGCGGGCATTCCGGTGCGCGGTTTCGAATCGGCGCAAGCGTTCCTCGACGTGCTGTCTACGGTCGAACACGGCTGTATCATCACCGACGTGCGTATGCCGGAGATCACCGGCATCGATCTGCTGAAGAAGGTGAAGCAGGTGAGACCGGAGCTGCCGGTCATCGTGATCACCGGCCACGGCGACATCTCTCTCGCGGTCGAAGCAATGAAGATCGGCGCCGTCGACTTCCTGGAGAAGCCGTTCGACGACGATCACCTGCTCGGCGCGGTCAAGAGCGCGCTCGACCGCGAGGCCGATCTCGCCAGGCGCAAGGCGGAGGTCGGCGACATCCAGGACAAGCTCGCCGTGCTCTCCAACCGCGAGCGGCAGGTGCTCGACGGCCTGGTCGCCGGCAATGCCAACAAGACGATTGCCTTCGATCTCGGCATCAGCCCGCGCACGGTCGAGATCTACCGCGCCAATTTGATGACCAAGATGGCCGCAAACAGCCTGTCCGACCTCGTGCGCATGGCGATGGTGGCGGGGATTCTCGAGGGCGGGAAGAAGTAGCCTCGTGTCCCGGGCGCAATGCAGCGCGCCAGCGCTGCGTTGCAGACCCGGGACCGTTACAGGTTCAGCGTTCCATGGCGGCCCCGGATCAGCAGCGCAGCATTTCGCTTGGCTGCATGCTGCGCAGCATCCGGGGCACGAGCTACTTCCGCGTCCCCAACCCCATCATGAACCGCTGCCGTATCTGAACGGGGTCGCGGTCGGTGGTGCCGGCGCCGGGCTTGTCGTCGATGCGCGCGGCGATCAGCGTCGGCCCGCCGTCCTTCAGCGCCGCCGCGAACAGCCGGTCGAAATCGTCCTCGTCGGTGGCCCAGGCGCTCTTCACAAGGCCGCAGCCGCGCGCGACCGCAACGATGTCGGTCACCGAAGCGCTCGCCGTCGGCTGACCCCCGGTGATCTGGTACATGCCGTTGTCCCACACCACCATGGTGAGATTTGCCGGCCGGCGCATCGCCACCGTGGCGAGGCAGCCAAGCTGCATCAGCAGCGAACCGTCTCCCTCGAGCGCGACCACGTGGCGCTTCGGTTGCGCGATGGCGACGCCAAGCGCGATCGGGATGGCAAGCCCCATCGAGCCGAGCATGTACCAGTTCTGCGGCCGCTGGCCGCTCATCCAGAGATCGAAATTGGTGTTGCCGATGCCGCCGATGACGGCTTCCTCGTGCTTCAAGTGCGCGACGGCGCGCTTGGTCAGATCGAAGCGGCTCATCACCTTGGCGTTGTGCGCGCCGTGCGCGGGGTTCTGGGTCATGGCGGGGCTCACGCGGCGAAGACTTTGCCGCCGGTCAGGAGCGGCGACAGGATGAAGGTGACCGGCGCCTGGGTGGCGAGCGCCTGCTTGATCGAGCGGTCGACGATGAAGGCGAGTTCGTCGTGGCGCGTGATCGTGTGCGTCTCGATGCCGAGCGAATCGAGCACCGGCCGCATGGTGCGGCAGACCATCGCCTGGCCAAGGTTGAACTCGCCGAGCGTGCCGCGCTCCGAGACGAAGATGATCGCCGGGATCTGCGACGGGCAGACGAGCGAGGCGACGGCGTTTGCGATGGTGCCGAAGCCCGAGGTCTGCATCAGCACGGCGGCGCGCATGCCGCCCATGTGGGCGCCGGTGACGATGCCGATCGCCTCCTCCTCGCGCGTGCAGGGGAAGGTGGTGAAAAAGTCGTCGGCGTGCAGCGCCTTGATCAGCGGCGTGAACACGCGGTCCGGCACATAGGGCACCAGCCGGATGTCGTTCTTCTTGAGCGTTTCCAGCACCACCTGGTGCCAAGGCTTTTCCGTGTCGGTCATCGTCGTGATGCTGCTTCTCACTGCGCGGTGGCGGGCAGGACGCCAACTTAACGGCCTCGCCGATTATTCGCGTAATTCATAGTGGGTATCCAGAGCATTCGCGTCGCAAATGGCGGGAGATTGCGCCTTTCATCCGGTCGAACAGGCGCATCCGCCGCCCCCGGATGCATGCGGGCCGGCAGCAATTCCGTTGAAACGCTCTGCGCCCGCCCCTACCCTGTTGCCCGCGGCCTCAACGCAAAAACAAGCCGCGATCCGGGGAGAAGACAATGACGAAGAACACGTTCGCGCCGTCGCGCCGGCGCGTGCTGCAAGGCCTCGCCGCCATTGGCGTCGCCTCGCCCGCGGTACTCCGAAACTCGCCGGCCCTCGCCGCCTATCCAGACCGGCCGGTGAAGATCGTCGTCGCCAACACCCCGGGCGGCCCCTCGGACCTCGTCGGCCGCATCGTCGCCGCCGCGCTCGGCGAAGCGACCGGCAAGACTTTCATCATCGAGAACCGCGGCGGCGCCGGCGGCAATATCGGCATGGGCTACGTCGCGCATTCCGAGCCGGACGGCTACACCTACCTGCTCGCCACCAGCGCCTATTCGGTGAACGTCGGCCTCTACAATCACCTGCCGTTCGACCCGATGAAGGACTTCGTCGCGGTCAGCGAGCTTGCCGGCGTGCCGAACATCTTTGTCGTGCGCAAGGAGTCGCCGGCGAAGTCGATGAAGGAGTTCATCGATCTCGCCCGCGCCGACCCGTCGCATTACAACATCTCGGTGCCGCCGATCGGCACAACTCCGCAGCTCCAGGCGACGCTGCTGAAGGCGCGCGAGAAGCTGCCGAAGGTCGAGGAGGTCGTGTTCAAGGGCGGCGGCGACGCGCTTCAGGCGCTGCTGACCAGCACGGTGCAGATCGCGTCGAACTCGCTCGGCCCATCGTCGCCGCACATCCGCGCCGGCACCATTCGCGGCCTGGCGCTGTGTGCCGAGACGCGCTGGCCGGACTTCCCCGACATGCCGACCATGGAAGAGGCGGGCTTCAAGGACTTCGTCTTCGCGACCGACATGGCGCTGATGGCGCCGGCCAAGACGCCGCCCGATGCCGTCAAGTGGCTGGAGACCGAGACGGTCAAGGTGATGTCGTCACCGGCGATGAAGGAGAAGCTGTTCAAGGCCGGCTTCCTCGCGCGGCCGAAGGGCGGCAAGGAGGCGTGGGCGCGCATGACCAAGGAAATGAACGTCTTCACCGACATCATCAACAGCGCCCACATTCCGAAGCTCTGAGTCCGGCGCGGCTGCATGCAGATCGCGCGCATCGAGCCCTTCGCCGTTTCGCTGCCGATGAAGAAGCCCGTCATCATGGCGGGCGAAGAAGTGCGCCGAGCCGACAACGTGCTGGTGCGCATCGCGGCCGATGACGGGCGCATCGGCTGGGGCGAGGCGGCGGCGGCGCCGGTGATGACCGGCTTCTTCATCGGCAGCGAAACGGCGAAGGGCTCGATGCGCGCGATCTGCATGCAGCCGCGCCGGACTCAGAGCTTCGGAATGTGGGC
>JBQCFB010000552.1:0-4120 GCA_051959715.1 Pseudolabrys sp. | reverse complement strand
CCTGGGCGCCGATTATCTGGTGAACCAGCCGGAAGGCCAGGACACCGATGCGGTGCGCGATCAGGTCATGGGCGTGGTGCGCTCGGCGTTCCGCCCCGAATTCCTGAACCGCGTCGACGAGATCATCCTGTTCCACCGCCTGAAGCGGACGGAGATGGGCCGCATCGTCGACATCCAGATGGTGCGGCTCCAGAAGCTGCTTGAGGATCGCAAGATCACGCTGGTGCTCGAGCCTTCCGCCCGCGACTGGCTGGCCGACAAGGGCTGGGACCCGGCCTATGGCGCGCGCCCGCTCAAGCGCGTGATCCAGAAGTCGGTGCAGGACCCGCTTGCCGAGATGATCCTCGCCGGCACGGTGAAGGACGGCGAGACGGTCAACGTGTCGGGCGACAAGCTCGGGCTCACCTTCAACGGCAAGATGGCGGCCGCGGCTTAAGCTTGCTTATCCCTCCCCCGCTTGCGGGGGAGGGTGCGGCGCAGAGCCGGTACGCGCGGCGGTCTGTGAACGATCGGTCGCGCTTAATTGTCGAGGACTCGCTTGGGATCGGTGCAGAACGGATAGTCCTGAAGCGCAGATTGCCCTTCGATGCGCGCGACCAGCTCGCAGAGCCGCGTCGGCGTGTGCTCCACCATTCCAAATGGAGGCGCCCAGGATGCCACCTTTCTCCGCATTAATTCGTTGATCGGTGCCACATAATCTTCGGCTCCGGCACCGGCAAAAAAGATTGCATAGGAAAGCTCGTACAGTCGCAGCTTCGTGTCATGCGGGATCGGTTTGTCGCGTGGAACCGACGCGAGAATCTTCTCCATCATCGACTTGATCCGGTCCAGCGCGCCGTTGTGACCCGTCGCCGCTGCAATTTGGGCGGCGCCGGTGCCCATTGAATCGTCCGCCGACATCTGGCTATAGGCTTGATCGGAGTATGCGGATGCGCCGCGTCCGAACGTAGCCAACACCATGCGCGCTTGCGGTCGGAGGTCCTGAAGCTTGAAAACCTCTGACTCCTGAGGCTGCGCGTTGAATGCCGATCGTGCTACCGCGTCGACGATGGCAGGGCTCGGGTTCGGGAGCTTAGACGCGAGGCTTAAGTTGTATTCGGTCCAGCGATAGTTGAGCCCGCCTTCCGAAAGAGGGGCCGCGAGGCGCCGATAAACATCGTCCGGAGGGCATACGGCAACGACATCGCCGAGCGGACCTCGATACAGATCGCGGCCGAAGAATTTTTCAAGTCCGATCCGGAGGGTCTGCAGGTTGCCGTCGGCACCGGCCTCTTCATAGAGCGCGGCTGCCTTGTCGAGTATCTCGTGTTCCGGCGGGTTGGCTTCGACGCAGACGCGAGCGCGGCTGTGCGCGGAGAGCGATCCGACCGTGCCGAACGGCAGCGCGGTCGCAAGGGTCCAGCGCGGCTTCGGCGTCGCGGCGGACGGCCGGTAGATGCGACCTGCTCCGAATGCGATTGCAGCGACGGTCAGGACGCCAACGATCTTGAAGATGGCGTGACGCATGACGCCAGTAGGCGCCGAAAGAACTAATAAGACGTTGCAACCATGCGGCGAAATCGCGGAACGCGGACCACTCCCAGTTCAGGGCAGTGTTCGCCGTATCGATTGATGGCGCTTACCTTGCCGCCACTCTTGCGGGCTTGCGCGCCATGATGCCGTCGAGGCGGTCGCGTTCCTGATCGAAGTTCGCCAGCATCGGCCCGGTCAATTCGCGGCCGCGCGGCAGCTTGATGCGCATCGGGTCGACGAAGCGGCCGTTGATGCGGATCTCGTAGTGGACGTGCGAACCGGTCGACAGGCCGGTCGAGCCGACGAAGCCGATCACCTGGCCCTGCCGCACGCGCTTGCCTTCCTCCATGCCGCGCGCATAGGCGCTCATGTGGCCGTAGGCGGTCTCGTAGCCGTTGGCGTGGCGCAGCAGGATGAACTTGCCGTAGCCCGACTCCCAGCCGGCTTTCTCGATCGTGCCGTTGCCGGCCGCGTAGATCGGCGTGCCGGTCGGCGCCGCCCAGTCGACGCCGGTGTGCATCTTCGTGTAGCCGAGGATCGGATGGCGGCGAATGCCGAAGGCGGAGCGCATGATGCCTTCGCCGACCGGCTTGCGGACCAGGAATTTCTTGGCGCTCTTGCCGTTCTCGTCATAGTAGTCGACGAGGCCGTCGTCGGGCGACTGGAAACGGTAGAACTTCTTCACTTCGCCGCCGACCGTGAGCGAGGCGAACAGCACCTCGTTGCGGCTGTCGGAGGCCGGCTGCTCGTCCTCGCCGGCATAGAGCACTTCGAACGAGTCGCCCGGCTGCACGCGGCGCTGGAAGTCGACATCGTACGAATAGATGCGAACGAGATCCTCGATCACCGGCTTCGGGATCTGGTTGCGCATCGCCGTCTCGTAGATGCTCTGGTAGAGGCGGATGCCGGTGCCGTCGTCCTCTTCCGCCGCCGGCGCATTGCCGGAATTATCGGCGACGTCGGTGTCGACGTTGCGCACGTCGACGGGCACGTATTTGCCCATGTCGGAGAGCGCCACGACGGCATCGATCGAGGAATCGCCGGCGATGATGACGCGCACCGGCTGCACCTGCTTGGTGCCCGGCACCGGCGACAGCAGCACGCGCAGCTTCTGCCCCTCCTTCAGCGCGGCGTCGCGGCCGCGGCTGAGCACCTTGGTGATGGCGTCGATGTCCTCGGCCGATGCGCCGAGATCGCGCAGCACGCCGGCGAGCGTGTCGCCCTTCTTGGCGATGACGACTTTCTCGTTGAACGGATTGCCGCCGGTCGTCTCGGTCTTGGTCTTCGGCAGGAGCGTGATGTTTTCGGGAACGATGCGGGCGCCGAAGCCGGCATAGGGATCGGCCTGCGTCGGGCCGGCATAGGCGAGCTTGATGCCCATGACGTCGGTCGTCATCGGCACGTGCTTCTCGGCCTTCTCGCTCCACTCCGCCGCTTCGCGCACGCGCGTGACGACCTCGTCGTTCGGCGTCACCAGCGAAATCTTCATCTTCGGCAGCATCGGCGAGAGGTCGCGCATCGTGAACGACACTTCCGCGTCGGGCTCGGCCGCGGGAGCGTCCTCGGGCGTCGCGGTCGGATCGGCGTCGGCGAGCATGCGCTGCGGATTGAACGGCGGGATGTTGGCGGAGAGGTCGGTGCCGGACAGCGCAAGGTTCGCCGCGACGCGGACAAAAGGACGAACACGTACGAGTTCATGGTTGCCGGCCCGCGACGTGGTCGAGACGCGGATGACCTGGCGCGCGACGCTCGGCTCTTCGGCTGCCGGCAGGCGATCGGCCTTGCGGGCGCCGAGCTTGTCGCTCGCCGCACCGAGCGCGCCGCGCAGCGCCACTTCGACGCGTTCGGGCAGGGAGGCGAAATTGGTCTCACCGTCGAGCGAGGTGAACACGGCGCCGCCCATCAGGGCCGCGCCGCACAGGGCGGTGAGGATCGTGCCGGCAAACCACTGAACGGAGACGCGGCGGCGGTCGACAAAGCCCGACGTTCCGCCGTCGACCGACAGCGGCGGCTCATTGCCGAGCTCACTGGTCTCGGCAGGCCTGGATCGATGGGCGCCGCGCAGCCTTGTGTGCTCCAACCCGCCGTCCCCTTGCGCGCTCGGTCGCCGGTGGCCACCGGATCGTACGTATTCGTATCCATCCGCCCGCGGAATCGCCCGGACGATGCCGGGGACCCCGATCCCCTGTCAATGACAGCGGTCTCGGGGGTCGATTGACGCCAGGTTTTGGAGTGCGAAGGGCCGATCGTCCCCCCGCGGCGAACCACCCTTGTGCAGGAGCAGGTAGGACGCCCCCAGAATATGGCTAAGGTGCGGCGCGGGCCCCTCTTTGTCACAGAGCCCGCCGCCTAAGTCCTTGTTTTGACGGAGGCGGCTACCCACCTCGGAAGCAGCGTATTACCGGGGCTTTCTGTCGCAAATCTTTGATTTTCTCGGTTGACATCGGATCGGGCGTCCGCCTATATACGGCCCATCGGCGCCGGCCACCGCGTTTCGCCGCGATGACGCGCCTCTGAAGCTCCTCACTGGAACAGTGAAACGCCATCCGACAGTCATCGGATGACGAGCTTCGACGGCCCTTTGGTCACACAAAGGGTGGGGACTTGG
>JBQCFB010000551.1:0-6165 GCA_051959715.1 Pseudolabrys sp. | reverse complement strand
GAACGGATCGCGCACCTTGGTCAGCGGCTTGCCGAGATCCTGCGCGAGCAGGTCCTTGTTCGGCACGTTGTCCGGCACCTTGCGCAGGCCGTCCATGTCGTCGGAGAAGGCGATGAGGCGGGTCTTGATCTTGTCGTCGGTGAGGACGCGGAAGGCGTGGCGCACCATCGTGGTGCGCGCGACCTCGCCGAACGTGCCGATGTGCGGCAGGCCGGACGGGCCGTAGCCGGTCTCGAAGATGACCTCGTCCTTCGGCCGTTTCGCCAGGCGCGCGACGATCTTGCGCGCCTCCTCGAACGGCCAGGCGTTCGAGTTCTCGGCGACGGAACGCAGGTCTTCAGCAGCAATCGACATTTCGGCCTCCGGCGCGCACATGTAGGCAAGGCCCGCCGGGGCGTCAAATCTGGCGCCGCGGGTGGTGCGGCCCGGCAAAGCCCGCTAATGCTGCGCGCGTGACCGACACCGCATCACCATCCAGAACCGCCGCCGTCATCGGCGGCGGGCCGGCCGGCCTGATCGCCGCCGAGGTGCTGGCGCGCGCCGGCGTCGCCGTGACGATTCATGACCGGATGCCATCTCTCGGGCGCAAGTTCCTGCTCGCCGGCCGCGGCGGCCTCAACCTCACGCATTCGGAGCCACTCGAGAAATTCCTCACGCGCTACGGCGCCATCGACCCGCTCCTGAAGCGCGCCATCGAACATTTCCCGCCGGATGCGCTGCGCGCCTTCGCCGAGGCGCTGGGTCAGGAGACATTCGTCGGCTCGAGCGGCCGCGTCTTCCCGAAGGCGATGAAGGCCTCGCCTCTGCTCCGCGCGTGGCTGCGGCGGCTCGGCGATCTCGGCGTCCGCGTCGCACTGCGCCATCGCTGGCTCGGCTGGAACGACGACGGCGCGCTGCGCTTCGCGCACGGAGACAGCGAGATCGCGGTCGCGTCAGACGTCACCATTCTCGCGCTCGGCGGCGCGAGCTGGCCGCGGCTCGGCTCGGATGCGGCGTGGACCAAGGTGCTCGGCGCACGCGGTGTCGCACTCACGCCGCTTCAGCCGTCGAACTGCGGCTTCACCGTCGCCTGGTCCGACGCGATGCGACGCGTCGAGGGCGCGCCGCTCAAACGCATCGCGCTGTCGTTCGGCGAGCGCAGCGTGCGCGGTGAGGCTGTCGTGACGCGCGACGGATTGGAGGGCGGCGCTGTCTATGCGCTGTCAGGGTTGCTGCGCGAGGCCATCACGCACGACGGCAACGCGACGCTTCAGATCGATCTCAGGCCGGACATGGATCGGGCGGCGCTTGCCGCGAAGCTCGCAGCGCCGCGCGGCAAGCAGTCGCTGTCGAACGTGCTGCGCAAGGCGCTCAAGCTGCCGCCGGTCGCCGCCGCGCTCTTGCACGAAGCAACCACCGCGCATGGGACGCCGCTATCATCCCTGAGCGCAGACGCCCTCGCCGCCTTGGTCAAGGCCGTGCCGATGCGGTTGACCGGCGTGCAGCCGATCGCCGGCGCGATCTCGAGCGCGGGCGGCATCCGCTTTGACGCGCTCGACCAGCGCTTCATGCTCAAGGCGCTGCCCGGCGTGTTCGCCGCCGGCGAGATGCTCGACTGGGAAGCGCCGACCGGCGGCTATCTGTTGCAGGCCTGCTTCGCCACCGGCGTCGCCGCGGCCGAAGGCGCGCTTGACTGGCTCAAGGCCGGGCGAGCGCCGCCGTGACCGTGACCAGCGCGCTGGCGAAGCGCTCGATCGCGGCGAGATCGACGACTTCCGGACCACGATCGACCGGGTTGTGGAAGACGGCATTGTCGCCGATGAGCGAGACGTAGCGGCCGCCGCCGCGATGGACGTTCTCGGCCTCGCCGCGCGGCGCCATGGCGCGCGGCCGGCGATGTTCGACGCGCAGGCCGGCGGCGGTCATCGCATCGGCCATCATCGACTCCAATTCGTCGTCGGACGCCTGGAGATGATTGCCCGGCGCTTGCGCCGCGCCGATGTTGGCGCCGAGATGGATCCAGGCCTTCGCCTTGCGCACGAGTTCCGGCCGTCGCTCCATGAAAGCATCGAGGCCGAGGTGCCCGAGCTCGTGCCCGCTCGAGGCGACGAACACGATATCCCGCTCCGGCTTGGCGGCAGCCATCGCGCGCATGATTTCGAACCAGCAGACGATGCCGCCGCCGCGCTCGCTCGCGCAGGACCACCAGCCGCGGCGCGGCGTCATGACGACGACCGGCGCCGCGTCCCTGTCCGCGCCGGCAATCGTCGCGACCACGTTGAAAGCTTCCGCCTGCGTGCGGTCCACCTGCGCAACGAGCCGCGTCTCCGCGCCTGTATCGGCACAGCCGCTCAGGAAAGCTGCTTCCTCGCTTGCGACCTGCACGACCGGCGGACCGAACGGACGCATGAAGTCGTCCGCATTGCTCGGGCAGAGGCCTGCGCGCGCCCCGCGCGTCACCGCGACGATCGCGCGATGCCGATATTGCCGGCGCGCCTCGCCCAGCGGCCCCGCGCCGGCCGCGTTGGGCACGCAGTCTGCAAGGCCGATGACTGCGCCGCCGCCGAGCGGCCCGAACGCGCCGGACATGCCGGACGCGTCGGTGAAGCCGCCGTCGAACAATGGCAGCCCGTCGATGACGCGGCCGTTGACCGCGACCGATGCGCCGACCGGATCGACACGGCGCAGCGCGAACGCCTCGAGCGTCGCATTGAGTCCGATGCCGCGGACCTCGCCGGCAAGCCATTCGGCGGACGCGAGATCGACCTCAGTGCCGGTGCGGTGAGCGCCCTGCTCTTCGTAAGCGCGAATGAGGGCGCCGATGCGCTGCTGCACGATCATTCCACCTTGATGTGCGCGTCGCGGATGACCTTGCCCCATTTCTCGGTCTCGTCGCGGATGAGCTTGCCGAACTCATCCGGCGAGCCGGGCATCACCATGCCGCCGAGATCGGCGAAGCGCGCCTTGAGCGCGGGGTCCGCAAGCCCGGCATTGACCGCCGTGTTGACCTTTTCCACGACATCGGGCGGCGTGCCCTTCGGCCCGACCAGTCCGATCCACTGGCTGGCCTCGAAGTTCGGGATGAACTCGTTGAGCGTCGGCACGTCGGGCAGCACAGCGACGCGCGTCGTGCTCGTCACCGCCAATGCACGCAGACGTCCCGATTTGACATGGCCGAGCGAGGTCGCGAGCTCGGTGAACGCCACCTGGATCTGGCCGCTGATGAGATCGGCAACGGCGGGAGCGGCGCCGCGATAAGGCACGTGGATGAGGTCCGTGCCGGTCATGAGCTTGAAATATTCGCCGACGACGTGCGCCGGCGAGCCGTTCCCGCCGGAGCCCATGGCGATCTTGCCGGGATGCGCCTTCGCATAGGCGATGAATTCCGGAACGGTCTTTACCGGCAGCGACGGCGTTACCTGCATGAGCTGGGGCACACGCACGATGCTGGCGATCGGCGTCGTATCGGCGATGAAGTTGAATCCAAGCTTGGGAAACAGCGACGCATTGATCGCCGCATTGCTGCCGGCGATCAGCAGCGTGTAGCCGTCGGGCGTCGCGCGGATCACCGCCTCGGTGCCGACATTGGTCGCCGCGCCGGGACGGTTCTCGATGAAGAACTGCTGGCCGAGCTTGTCTGAGAGCCAGTGACCGATCAGGCGCGCGGTCACGTCGTTCGCGCCCCCGGCGGCGACGGGAACGACGACGCGGACCGAACGCGCCGGATAAGCTTCGGCCGCGGCTCTCCGCGCCGTTGCGGGCAGCACAGCCGCGCTCAGGGCCCCTTGCAGAAAGGTGCGTCGATGCACTCGCATGCGTCTCTCCCCGGGGGCCTGATGCCGGCCCTCACTTTTCTTTTGCTCGCGCTTTGCCGCGCGGCTTTTGAGAAGTGTAACGGCGGTGACACTGCGTTGGAAGAGTCTGACGCGCGTCACCGTACAAGGGCACCGCTCTAAAACGGGCTGATAGGGAAATAGCGCAGCCAGAGATCGGTGAACCGGCCCTTCTCCCACAATCGGAAAAGCGCCCAGTTGAAGGCCTGCCGCATCAGGTCGTTGTTGCGGCGGACGGCGATGCCGATGCCTTCGCCGAAGAAGCGGCTTTCCGTGTACGGCCCGCCGCGGAAGACGCAGCAGCCGGCGCTGTCAGTGCCGTTGAGCCAGAAGGCGAGCGAAACGCCATCGCCGAACAGAAGATCGACCTCGCCTTTCTTCAGCGCCGCGCGCGCCGCTTCCTGCGACGGATAGGGATGCAGCTCGGCCTCGGTGAAGAGCTCCTTGAGATAGGCCTCGTGCGCGGTGCCGGCAACGACGGCGATTTTCTTGCCCTCGAGCGCTTCGGGCTTGATCTCGTCGAAGGCGACCGCCTTGCGGGACACGAAGCGCGCCGGCACGCGGTAATAGGGGTCGGAGAAATCGACCTTCTGCCGCATGTCCGGACTCGGCGAGATCGACGCGATCACGGCATCGCCCTCGTTTCGGTTGAGCGCGTCGATGAGCGTATCGAAGCGGCGCATCTGCACCGTGCAGGCGACCTTGATCTCCTCGCAAATCATGCGCGCCAGATCGACGTTGAAGCCGGCCGGATTGCCGTCGGGACCGGCATAGTCGAACGGCGGATAATCGGTCTCGGTCAGGAAGCGGATGATGCTGATGCGCGACAGGTCGGGCCGCTCCGGCCGGCGGCGCGGGTCCCAGAAGCTCGGCACCGCCATCGGGTCGGCCTTGACCGCCGGGGTCAGCGGCACGCCCGGGCTCTCGGTCGGCTTGGGCGCGGCGTCGTTGCGGGGGGCCTGCGCAGAGGCCGCCGACAGCCACAGACAGGTCGCGAGCGCCAGCGCGCCGCCCAGCCGTCCGCCCTGCCCTCTGCGCATCCTCGATCCTCGCCGCAAATCGCGGGCGAACATACCACCGGGATTGGGGCGGGCCAGCGATAAGTCGGTAAAGGCCGGTCAGGCGACGGCGAGATGCTTCTCGATCTCGTGCACCGGCATCTTCACGAAATCCTTGTCGAGCTCGGCCCTCAGCGCCCCCTTGAGCGCATGCGAATAGGCCGGCCGCAGCATGCCGAGCGCGCGCGGCGGCGCGATCACGATAACCGACTTGGCCTTGCCGGCGGCGATGGCGGCGTCGAGATGGTGCGCGAGCTTGACGAGGAACTGCTGCTCGGACTGGTCGTGCCAGTCGGTCTGGCCGACAGAACTCCGGATCGTGCCGGTCGAGGCGTTCATGCGCCCGGGCTTGTCCGTGCCCTGCTCACGCGTCGCCAGATCCTTCTGCTCGAACACTTCGACCGTCTTCAGGTTGGGAAACTTGGCGTCGCCTGCGTTCTGCAGGACCAGCGCCTTGGCGCCGTCGCACACCACCACCCACTCACCTTCGCGGATCGACAGACCGGACATGCATTCCTCCTTCACGCGTGGCACGAACCTAGAGCAACCGGGCACGCCCGCACTTGCTCTGGATCAAACGCCCGGAGGGCCGCTTGAGTTCGTTCGCGGTCAGTTCGTGCCGTCGAGGAGGCGCCGGGCGATGACCTGCGCCTGGATTTCGGCCGCGCCCTCGAAAATATTGAGGATGCGCGCGTCGCACAGGATGCGCGAGGCCGGGAATTCCAGCGCGAAGCCGTTGCCGCCGTGGATCTGCACGGCGTTATCGGCGTTCGCCCAGGCGACGCGGGCGGCGAGCAGCTTCGCCATGCCGGCCTCCAGATCGCAGCGGCGGCCGGAATCCTTCTCGCGCGCGGCGTGATAGGTGAGCTGGCGCGCGATCATGATTTCGGTCGCCATCATCGCGATCTTGTCGGCGACGCGCGGGAAGTCGACAATCGGCCGCGCGAACTGGACGCGGTTCGTCGCGTAGTCGAGCGCCTGCTCCATCGCCGCCTGCGCCACGCCGATGGCGCGCGCCGCGGTCTGGATGCGCGCCGACTCGAATGTCTGCATGAGCTGCTTGAACCCCATGCCCTCGACGCCGCCGAGCAGGTTCTCCGCCTTCACCTCGAAGCCGTCGAAGGCGATCTCGTATTCCTTCATGCCGCGATAGCCGAGCACCTCGATCTCGGTGCCGCTCATGCCCTTCGCGGGAAACGGATTGGCGTCGGTGCCGCGCGGCTTTTCCGCGAGCAGCATGGAAAGCCCGCGATGGCCCGCTTCCTTCGGATTGGTGCGCACCAGCAGCGTCATCA
>JBQCFB010000550.1:0-2203 GCA_051959715.1 Pseudolabrys sp. | reverse complement strand
GACGGCGACCGCCGGGGCGTGATCGCAGGCGCCCATGCACGGCGCGTGCACCACGCGCACGTCCTTGCCGAGGATCTTCGGGAGTTTCTCGAGCAGCGCCTCGGCGCCGGCCATGGCGCAGGAGATCGAATCGCAGACGCGCACGGTGATCGCCGGCGGCGCGTCCTCGTTCTCCTTCACCACGTCGAAGTGCGAATAGAAGGTCGCGACCTCGTAGACCTCGGCGAGCGCCATTTTCATCTCGAGCGCGAGCGCGGCGAGATGGGCTGCGGAAATGTGGTGATAGCGATCTTGAATGAGGTGGAGGTGCTCGATCAGCAGATCACGGCGGCGCGGCCGGTCGGTCAGCAGCGCCCGGACCTCTTCCAGCGCGACCGGATCGACCTGACGGCCCTTCGGCGTGCGCGGTGGCCGGCGCCGGCCCTTGCGCGTGATATCCGGGGCATCAACGTTGGTCACTGGTGCGCTCATAAACTCCTCCGCGACCGCAACAAAAGCTCTTTTGAACCATCCCAGGCAAGGTGCCGTAACTAATCGGGCGATAGCTGTTTTCTATCGCCGAGGCTTGCGAACTATGGTATTCCATATTAAAAGACCTGCTCTGGTACGCTCTGATTAGAGCTAAATCCGGTATCTGCGATGTGCCGTAAAATACGCACATTAATGCATGGATTTTCCGGTGATCGATAAGCTCGAATTCCTACTCGCTTTGGCGCGCGAAAAACACTTCGGCCGCGCTGCCGAGGCGTGCGGCGTCACCCAGCCGACCCTGTCGGCCGGTGTGAAGCAGATCGAGGATTCGTTCGGGGTCCTGCTGGTCAATCGCGGTTCCCGCTTCCAGGGTTTCACGGCCGAGGGCGAGCGCGTGCTCGAATGGGCCCGTCGCATCGTCGGCGACGCTCAGGCCATGCGTCAGGAAGTTCACGCGCTGAAGCACGGGCTTGCCGGCCGGCTGCGTCTCGCCGTCATCCCGACAGCGCTGGCCATGGTGGAAACGCTCACCACGCCGTATCGTGCCCGCCATCCGGCCGTTCAATTCACGGTCTTCTCGCGCACCTCGACCGAGATCCTCAACGAGATCGAGAATCTCGAGATCGACGCCGGCCTCACCTATCTCGACAACGAACCGCTCGGGCGCGTCAACGCAGTGCCGTTCTATCGCGAGCGCTACCGGCTCCTGGTCGCAGCGGATGCGCCGCTCGCCGACCGCGACGAAGTGACCTGGGCGGAGGTGGCGCAGGTGCCGCTGTGCCTGCTGACGCCGGACATGCAGAACCGCCGCATCATCGAACGGCTGCTGCGCGAGACCGGCCTCGAGCCGAACATCACGCTCGAATCCGATTCGATGATCCTGCTCTATTCCCATGTCCGCACCGGCCGCTGGGCGAGCGTGATGCCGGCGCGGCTGGCCCTGACCCTGGGCCTGACCGAGACCAATCAGTTGCGCGCGATCCCGATTGTCGGGAACGAAGCGAGCCAGACGATCGGCCTCGTCGTGCCTTTGCGCGAACCCATGACGCCGCTTGTGTCGGCGCTGGTGGCAGAAGCCAGGCGCGTCGCGCCGTTGCTGGCGGATTAGCCAAAAGTACTAGGGATAAATTGAGCAGTTCCGAGCCGTTACTTGGAGAGGTTCAGCAAGATCAGTTATTTGGCTTTAGTCGCATGTTCAGCGCGGATGTATCTGATTTCCCGCTCGATTGTCGCTTAACCGCAATTCGTATCGCAACGCGATATCATAGTTTTTCGCAATTGCAGCATTGAACATTCCTATTATGCCATAGGAATTACTTTGTTGATTCAAGTGTTAGCCATCCGCAGTCTCGAAATTGGAGACGTGTAGGGGCTCGATAAACGCAAGCTCCGCTGTCTGACCAACAAGAGCAGTCCGCCGAGAACGGCGGATTCCAACAGGGGAGAATCGCGCAATGAGTCTGCTCTCATTTCTCGATCGCAGTCATACGATCGCAAAACCGGGCTACAGCCGGTGGATGGTGCCGCCGGCCGCGCTTTGCGTCCATTTGTGTATCGGCCAGGCCTACGCTTTCAGCGTCTTCAACCTGCCGATGACCAAGCTTCTCGGGATCTCGCAGTCGGGACCGGGCGACTGGAAGCTCACCGAGCTCGGCTGGATCTTTTCCATCGCCATCTTCTTCCTCGGCGTCTCCTCGGCCGTGTTCGGCCGCTGGGTCGAGGAAGGCGGCCC
>JBQCFB010000549.1:0-2268 GCA_051959715.1 Pseudolabrys sp. | reverse complement strand
AATCCCCTGTCCCTCTTCGATATCAAGGGCAAGACCGCGATCGTCACCGGGGCATCGGGCGCGTTCGGCGCGCTCGCGGCGAAGGTGCTGGCCGGCGCCGGCGCCAATGTCGTGCTGGCGGCGAGCAAGGAGGCCGAACTGCGGACGGTCGCGGCGGAGTGCGAGGCGCTCGGCGGCAAGGCGGCAGTGATCGCGCTGCGTCCTTCCTCGGAAGCCAATTGCGACAGAATCGTCGCCAGAGCGGTCGACACGTTCGGCGGCGTCGACATCCTGGTCGTCGCCTCAGGGCTCAACAAGGTGTCCAAGATCACTGAGCAAAAACCGGAAGACTTCCTCGAAGTGCAGGACGCCAACGTCACGCAGTCATGGCTGATGGCGCGCGCGGCCGGCAAGCAGATGCTCGCGCAGGGGCGCGGCGGCAAGGTGATCCTGACGTCGTCGGCGCGCGGCCTGCTCGGCCATCCGGCCGGCTACACCGCCTATTGTGCGTCGAAGTCCGCGGTCGACGGCATCACCAAGGCGCTCGGCTGCGAATGGGGCGAGACCGGCATAACGGTGAACGCGATCGGGCCTACCGTCTTCCGCTCGCCGCTGACGGCCTGGATGTATGAGGACACAGAGCGGGCCCAGACCGTGCGCAAGGGTTTCCTCGCGCGCGTGCCGAAAGGCCGACTCGGCGAGCCGGAGGACCTTGCGGGCCCCCTGCTCTTTCTCGCCTCCAAGGCCTCTGATTTCTACACTGGCCACATCCTCTATGCCGACGGCGGCTACACCGCCGGGTAGAGGCGCTATTTCTTCTTCTTGATGTCCGAAGCGCCGGTGACGCCCGGGTTGAACGAGGGCGGGTCGCTCGCCGGAAAGCTTTCGTCGGACGACACGACGACCTTGTCTTCGTGCTCCTTCATGTCCTCGCGGGCTTTCTCGGCCTCTTTCTCGACCGGCCGCTGTTTCGCCGCCGAATGTCCGCCATGGTCGGTCATCTCGCTCCTCCATTGTCCGTCTTGAAGGAACTCCGGACGCGCGCTGACGTTCCCGGCGGCGGGAACCGGCCCGCGCATTGAGCGATGCCGTCAGGCGGCTTTCGACAGCGCCCGCGCGCAGGTCTTCAGATCGGCGACGAACGCTATGAACATTGCGCGGCGCGCCGTGTCATCGGGCGCGCGCAGGATCGCCGATGGATGGACGGTCGCGAGCATGCGGCCGCCATCATCGAGCGGCAGAAGCTTGCCACGAATCCTGCTGATGGGTGTGGGTCTGCCGGACCCGCTGCGCACCGCCGTCGCGCCGAGCGCGACGACCAGCGACGGCTTGACGAGCTTCCGTTCGAACGCAAGCCACAGATGGCAACGTTCGATCTCGTGAGCGTTGGGCCGCTTGTGCAGGCGGCGCTTGCCGCGTGGCTCGAATTTGAAATGCTTGACGGCATTGGTCACGAAGACCTCGTCACGATCGATGCCGGCCGCGTCGAGCGCCTTCGCGAGAAGCCCGCCAGCCGGTCCGACGAAGGGATGCCCCTGCCGATCCTCCTGATCGCCCGGCTGCTCGCCGACCATCATCATGCGTGCCCGCGCCGGCCCCTCACCCGGCACGACCTGCGTGGCGTTGCGATGGAGGGGGCACCGCTTGCACGTAGCTTCTGCCGCGCGCAACGCCTTCAGCGATCGGATCTTCGGAACGGCATCGTCGGACACGGGTCGCACCTCCGCTTTGCAGCAAACGGCGGCGCGACAGCGACGGTTCCTGCGGCGGCCCTGGCCGCAGCACCGAGCGGGCCGCGCTGCGGCGGCCCGCTCGCGACCGGATCAGTTGACCGCGGTCAGGCGTTCCGGCTCGCCGGCCGGCGCGCCGAACTCTGCCGACAGCGCATGCGCGGCCGCCGTGATCTCCTTGCGCATCAGCGCGAGGTGCTCGTCGGTCGCGCGCATCAGCGGGGTCGAAGCGCTGATCGCGCCGACCACGGCGCCGGCCTGGTCGCGGATCGCCGCGCCGATGCAGATGACGCCCGGCAGGTGCTCCTCACGGTCGAAGGCGTAGCCCTCGCGGCGCACCTTGCACATCGCATCGTGGAAGGCCGCAGCGTCGGTGATAGTGTGCTCGGTGCAGCGCTTCATGCCGTTGACGAAGAATCGGTCGAGGTCGCTCTCGGGCAGCCAGGCGAAGATCGCCTTGCCGAGCGAGGTGGCGTGCGGCGCCTCGATGCGTCCGATGCGGCCGGTGTCGACGCGCACCGCGTGCCGCGCGTCCTTGACAGCCAGCATGACGACCGAG